>JAAZOP010000382.1 GCA_012797735.1 Myxococcales bacterium | reverse complement strand
CGGTGGCGCCCGGGCCGTCGTCGCCTCCCGCCAGCTCCGCCGCGGCGCGTTCGAGCGCGCCGGTGAGCCGCGCGCCGGCCTTGCGCGCGGCGAGGTCCGCCTCCAACTCGGCGATCTCGCCGGGACGGAGCCGCGCCTGCTCCAGCTCCCGCACGCGGTCGCGCAGCCAATCGGCCCGCTCCAGCCGCTTCGCGTGTTCGCCGACGACCGCGTCGAGGTCGCGGCGCGCGGCGGTCAGCCGGCGGTGCGCCTCGGCCATCCGTTCCCGCAACGCTCCCGCGCCGGCGAAGGCGTCGAGCAGCTCGGCATGGGTGTCGGGGTCGGACAGCGTCCGCTGCTCGTGCTGGCTCGAGACCGCGACGAGACCGGCGGTGATCTCGCGGAGGATCGCGACGGTGGCCAGCCGTCCGTTGATCGTCACCTGGCCGCGGGCGCCCGGCCGGGCCGGCACCGTGCGCCGGACCAGCAGCTCGTCGCCGACCGGGTAGTCGCGCTCGGCGAGCCTTGCCCGCGCCGGGTGGTCTGCCGGCAGGTCGAACAGCGCCTCGAGCTCGGCCCGTTCCGCGCCGGTCCGCACCAGGTCGGGCTCGGCGCGCCCGCCGAGCAGCAGGCGGGCGGCCTCGAGCAGGGCGGACTTGCCGGCGCCCGTCTCGCCGGTGAGCACGGTCAGACCGGGACCGAACGACAGCTCGATCCGCGGGATCAGGACGAAGTCGCGCACGACGAGGGACCGGAGCATCGGTTTCGCGCGGACGCCGGGAAGTGGCCGCGTCCCGCCGCGTCCCGGCCTTATAGCGCAAGGCCGCGCCGGCGTCACCTGGGCCCGGCGGACTTTCGCGCACCTCCCCCGCCTCGCGCGGCTTGACAATTTGCGCCCATGGACTAAGCGGCGAAGCGGCTGTCGGGAGACCGAGGAAGCGAGGAACGAAGATGGCAGGCAAGAGCGCGTTCAATCCCTTCGAGATGGCGCAGGCGCAGTTCGACAAGGTCGCGAACCTGCTGGACCTGGATGCCGGGACCCGCGAGCTGCTGCGGTTCCCGCTGCGGGAGTACGCCTTCAGCATCCCGGTCCGGATGGACGACGGCAAGGTGAAGGTGTTCCGCGGGTTCCGTGTGCAGCACAACGACGCGCGCGGCCCGACCAAGGGCGGCATCCGCTTCCACCCGCAGGAGACGATCGACACCGTGCGCGCCCTCGCGATGTGGATGACCTGGAAGTGCGCCGTGGTCGATATCCCCCTCGGCGGCGGCAAGGGCGGCGTGATCTGCGACCCGCACAACCTCAGCCCCCGCGAGCAGGAGGCGATCTGCCGCGGCTGGGTTCGACAGCTCGCCAAGGACGTCGGGCCGCTGGTCGACGTGCCGGCCCCGGACGTGATGACCAACGCCCAGCACATGCTGTGGATGTTGGACGAGTTCGAGGCGATCCACGGGGCGAAGTATCCCGGCTTCATCACCGGCAAGCCGGTGGGCATGGGCGGCTCGCTGGGGCGCACCGAGGCCACGGGGTACGGGCTGGTGTTCACCCTGCGCGAGGCGCTGAAGGAGCTGGGCCTGCGCCCAGAACAGACGTGCGCCAGCGTCCAGGGCTTCGGCAACGTGGCGCAGTACGCGATCGAACTGTACCACCAGCTCGGCGGCAAGACGCTCTGCGTCTCCTGCTGGGATCAGGCCGACCAGACCTCCTACTCGTTCCGCAAGTCCTCCGGCATCGATCTCCGGGAACTGCGCTCGATCACGGATCGCTTCGGCGGCATCGACAAGGGCAAGGCCCGCGAGCGCGGCTACGAGGTGCTGCCGGGCGAGGCGTGGTTGACGCAGGAGGTCGACATCCTGATGCCCTGCGCGCTGGAGAACCAGGTCACCGGGGACAACGCGGGCGGCATCCACAAGCGCGTGCGGATCGTCGCCGAGGGCGCCAACGGCCCGACGACCCCCGAGGCCGACCGGGTGCTGCAGCAGCGCGGCATCTTCGTCATCCCCGACTTCCTCGCCAATGCCGGCGGCGTCACCTGCAGCTACTTCGAGCAGGTGCAGAGCAACATGAACTACTTCTGGGAGAAGGACGAGGTGCTGGGGAAGCTGGACGTCAAGATGACGTCGGCGTTCCTCGCGGTCAGCGATCTGGCGCGGCGCAAGAAGCTCTTCCAGCGCGACGCGGCCTACGTGATCGCGGTCAACCGGGTGGCCCAGGCCTGCAAGGATCGGGGCTGGGTCTAGGAACGGATCGCTCGCCGGCGGTCCGTGCCCGGCCGGTGCGAGATGGAGGGTCAAACCCGCCGCAATCCGCCCGAGGGCCCGTCCTGGGTCGTGCCCTTCGACCGCCGCTTCTTCGACGGCGCCGACCCGTTCACGCGGATCGGCGGCGGCGCGATCGGCGGCAAGGCGCAGGGGCTGGCCCTGATCCGCGAACGGATTCTCTCGCGGCTGTCGCCGCAACCGTTCGACGGGATCGAGGTCGTCGTCCCCACGCTCGCCGTCATCGCCACCGACCGCTTCGACGCCTTTCTCGAACGGAACGGGCTTCGGGAACTGGCCCTGTCCGACGAACCGGACGACCGCAAGGCCCAGGCCTTCCAGCGCGCCGAACTGCCGGCCGAGCTGGCGGGCGACCTGCGCGCCCTCGCCCTCCAACTCCGCACGCCGCTCGCCGTCCGCTCCTCCTCCCTCCTCGAAGATGCGCTGGAACACCCGTTCGCCGGCGTCTACGCCACCAAGATGATCCCGAACAACCAGCACGACGCCGACACCCGTTTCCGGCGCCTGACCGAGGCGGTCAAGTTCGTCTGGGCCTCCACGTTCTTCCGCGAAGCGTTGGCCTACGCCCGTTCGGTCGGCGTCGACCCGGCGGGCGAGAAGATGGCGGTGATTCTCCAGGAGATCGTCGGCCGCCGGCGGGGCGAGCGGTTCCATCCCGACATCGCCGGCGTGGCCCGCTCGTACAACTACTATCCGACGGGCCACGCGAAGCCCGAGCACGGCGTGGTCAACCTGGCCTACGGGCTGGGGAAGACGATCGTCGACGGCGGCACCGCCTGGACCTACTCGCCGGCCTTCCCCAAGGCCCCCCCGCCGTACAATTCGCTGCGGGACCTGCTGCGCCAGACGCAGACCACGTTCTGGACGGTGCACATGGGCGCGCCGCCCGCCTGGGACCCGACGCGCGAGACCGAGTACATGCGGCAGCTTCCCGTCACGGCGGCCGAGGACGACGAGGCGCTGCGCTTCCTGGTTTCGACCTACGACGCCGGCGCGGACCGGCTCGTACCCGGCGCGGGCATCGACGGACCCCGCCTCCTCGACTTCGCCCGCCTCCTCAAGTTCGACGAGGTGCCGCTCAACGCCCTGCTGCGCCGCCTGCTCCGGCTGGCGGAGGAGGAGGTCGGCGCGGCGGTGGAACTCGAGTTCGCGATGACGCTCGATCCGCGCGACGGGCTCCCCGCCCGGTTGGGCCTGCTGCAGGTCCGGCCGATGGCGGTGTCGGAGGAGGAGGTGGAGGTCACGGAGGAGGACCTCCTGCGGCCGAACGCGGTGGTGACGGCCGGCTTCGTGCTCGGCAACGGCGCGCGGGATGACGTGGCCGACGTCGTGTACCTCAAGCCGCAGCGGTTTTCGGCCGACGCCACGCCGGCGATCGCCGCCGAGCTCGAACCGTTCAACCGCGCCCTGCTCGAGGCCGGCCGGCCGTACCTGCTGATCGGCTTCGGGCGCTGGGGCTCCTCCGAACCGTGGCTCGGGGTGCCGGTGCAGTGGAGCCAGATCTCCGGCGCGCGGGCGATCGTCGAGGCGACGCTGCCCCAGATGAGCCCCGACCTGAGCCAGGGCTCGCACTTCTTCCACAACCTGATCGGCAGCCGCGTGCTCTACCTCTGCGTGCCGCACGAGGGTTCCGGGCGCGGCCGCATCGATTGGGACTGGCTCGACGGCCTGCCGGCCGTCGGCGAGACCGAGCACGTCCGGCACGTCCGGACGCCGACCGCGTTGCGCCTGCGCGTCGATGGACGCCGCGGGCGCGGGATGGTACTGCGCGATGAGTGACCCGCCGCCGACCGACGAGAAGTCGCTGGCCGCGTTGCAGGAACGGGCCAAGGAGCTGGCCTGCCTGCTGGCCGTCGAGGGACTGCTGCGCGACACGACGCAGCCGCTGGACGATGTGTTCCGCGGGGTGATCGAGGCGATCCCGCCCGGCTGGCAGTTTCCCGAACTGTGCCGGGCGCGGATCACCTGCGAGGGCCGCACCTGGCAGTCGCCGGACTTCGTCGACTCGCCGTGGGGGCAGTGCGCCCCGATCGTGGTGCAGGAACACACGGCGGGCCGGATCTGCGTCCACTACGTGCGCGAGCCGCCCGCGGCGGCGGACGGCCCGTTCCTCGATGGCGAAGTGCGGCTGGTGTCCACGATCGCCGACCGACTGGGCCACTACCTGCACCAGCGCAATCTCGAGCGGCTGTTGATGGACTTCGGCCGCGACGAGGCGCGGACGGCGGAGCGCCCGCAGGCGGCCTGGCGCGGCGGGCTCGAGCTGGTACGCCAGACCGACCAGAACCTCTACGTGCGCCTGGCGCGCAAGATGGTCAACTTCCTCTGCTGGAGCGGCGTACGCGAGGCGCAGGAGTTGATGCAACGGCACGCGGGCAACGGAGAAGGGGGGGGAGAGGAACCGGACAACTATCCGCGCCGCAAGCTCAGCCTGGCGCCCGATTTCTACCGGGGCACCGAGCCGTTCGAACTGGCCGCGCGCTACCTCGGCGACGACGAGATCTTCGCCCGCATCCAGCGCTGGATGTTCGAGGACCGCGCGAAGTTCCTGGTCAAGGTGCTGGAGAGCCAGCAATCGTCGCTGGGCGAGATTGCCGACGCCCTGCGGCGCTACCAGCAGATCGTCCCGGAGGATTCCAGCCTCTCCCGCGCCACGCTCGAGGCGATGAAGGCCTCGCTCATCAACCGGTTCCTCACCGAGCAGCTCGATTTCATCAAGGTGGCCAAGCAGCACGTCGATGTCGGCGCGTTCCTCGACCTGCTGGATCGGATGATCTTCCCGGCGACCAGTCACGGCAAGCTGGGCGGCAAGAGCGCCGGGCTGTTCCTCGCGACCCAGATCCTCCGTCGCGCCGCCGCCGCCCTGCCGGACGGCGCCGAGGTCAAGACGCCGCGCTCGTGGTACATCGCCTCCGACGCCCTGCTGGCCTTCATGGAGTTCAACGACCTGGACGACGTGATCCAGCACAAGTACAAGGAGATCGATCAGGTGCGTCTGGAGTACCCGCACCTGGTGCAGCTCTACAAGAACGCCCGCTTCCCCCCCGAACTCGTCCAGGGGCTCTCCGTGGCGCTGGACGACCTGGGCGACCGGCCCCTGATTGTCCGCAGTTCGAGCCTGCTCGAAGACCGGCTCGGGACCGCCTTCTCGGGCAAGTACAAGAGCCTGTTCCTGGCCAACCAGGGCACCAAGCAGCAACGCCTCGAGGCGCTGCAGGATGCGGTGGCCGAGATCTACGCCTCGGTGTTCGGCCCCGACCCGATCGAGTACCGGCGCGACCGGGGCCTGCTGGACTTCCAGGAGGAGATGGGCGTGCTGATCCAGGAAGTGGTCGGCACGCGCGTCGGCAAGTACTTCCTCCCGGCGTTCTCGGGCGTGGCCTTCAGCCGCAACGAGTTTCGGTGGTCGCCGCGCATCCGCCGCGAGGACGGCCTGATCCGCCTCGTCCCCGGCCTCGGGACCCGCGCCGTCGACCGCGTCAGCGACGACTTCCCCGTGCTGATCGCACCCGGCCAGCCGCGCCTGCGCGCCAACGCCTCCGTCGACGAGATCGTCCGCTATTCGCCGAAGAAGATCGATGTCATCAACCTCGAAACCAACGCCTTCGAGACGCTCGAGCTGTCGCAGCTGCTCGCCGAGTGCGGTGCGGAGTACCCGGCGCTGGCCCAGGTCTTCTCCGTGGTGCGCGACGACCGGCTCCACAAGCCCGTCGGCCTGCTGCTCGACCCCGCGAAGGAACAGCTCGCCGCCACCTTCGAGGGGCTGATCGTCGACTCGCCGTTCGTCGCGCGGCTCCACGCGATGTTGCGGCAGCTCGAGCAGAGCCTCGGCACGCCGGTGGACGTCGAGTTCGCGTCGGACGGCAAGGATTTCTACCTGTTGCAGTGCCGGCCGCAGAGCCACGCCGAGGATTCCGTCGCCGCCTCGATTCCGAAGGACGTGCCGAGGGATCAGGTCGTGTTCACCGCGCGCCGCTACGTCTCCAACGGCTTCGTTCCGGACCTCACCCACATCGTGTACGTCGATCCCCGCCGCTACGCCGAACTCGAGGACCAGCAGACGATGGTGGCCGTCGGACGGGCCGTGGGCAAGCTCAACAAGCTGTTGCCGAAACGCCAGTTCGCCCTGATCGGCCCGGGTCGCTGGGGCAGCCGCGGCGACATCAAGCTCGGCGTCAGCGTCACCTACTCGGACATCAACAACACCGCGCTGCTCGTCGAGGTCGCCCGCCGCAAGGGCAACTACGTTCCGGAGTTGTCCTTCGGCACCCACTTCTTCCAGGACCTCGTCGAATCCTCGATCCGCTACTTGCCGCTGTACCCCGACGACGAGGGCATCCTGTTCCACGAACGGTTCCTGCTCGGCGCGCCGAACATCCTGGCCGAGATCCTGCCGGAGCACGCGGCGCTGTCGGACGTGCTGCGGGTGATCGATGTCCCGGCCGCCACCGGCGGCAACATCCTGCGCGTGCTGATGAACGCCGACCTCGACGAGGCGATCGGACTGCTGGCCGCCCCGGGGACGCGGGAGGCCGGGAGGCTGGCCGCCGAGCCGGTGCTCCGCCGGGGCGAGGACGACCACTGGCGCTGGCGGTACCAGATGGCGGAGCGGATCGCGGCGGAGATCGACCCGGTCCGCTTCGGGGTCGTCGCCGTCTACGTCTTCGGCAGCACCAAGAACGCCACCGCCGGCCCCGGCAGCGACATCGATCTCCTGATCCACGTCCGCGGCGGAGACGCGCGCCGCGAAGCCCTCGAGAACTGGCTCGACGGCTGGAGCCTGTGCCTGGCCGAGATGAACTACCGCCGCTGCGGCTACCGCACCGACCGGCTGCTCGACGTCCACATCATCACCGACGAGGACATCGCCCGGCGCGACAGCTTCGCGATCAAGATCGGCGCGATTACCGACGCCGCCCGGCCCCTCCCCATCGGCGGACGCGTCGCCGACCCGATCCCCTGAGCGCCCCGCTCAGACGAGTTCGCGCGTCGCCGCGCCCGGGTCGTCCGGGTCGAAACGCACCAGCGCCAGCTCCGGGCCGTCGTGCGCCCCGCCGAAGGCCCAGGTGCGCCCGAGCTGCACGCGCCAGCGGCCCGTCAGCCGCGCCGACTCGTGCACGTGCCCGTGGAGCGTCACCCGCGGCTGGCGCGCCTCGATGAACCGCCGGATCGCGATGCTCCCCACGTGCACGTCGAGCGGCACGTGTTCGACGCAGACCCCGTCCAGCGGAGCCCGGTCGAGCGGCGTGTCGTAGGGCGGAGCGTGGAACAGCCAGATCGCGTTCGACTGGTCGTGCGCCCCGGCCAGCGCCTGGAGGTCCCCCTGGATCGTCGACCATCGCGCCTCCGACTCCGACACCGGCACCGTCCGCATCCCCTCCTCGGGCGAGACCGCGCCGGGGTCGACGTAGCGCGACACGTCGTATCGCTCCCAGTCCTTGCAGGCGAACGGAGAAGGCGGCACGCAGGCGTAGCCGTAGACCGCGTGACGACCGAAGTCCACCCGCCGGTCGTGGACGTACTCCCAGACCGGGTCGGCGCCCGCCGCCGCCGCCCGCACGGCCGCCTCTTCGATCCGCGGGTCGTCGTTCCCCAGGATGGCGAACACGCGCGGGGCCTGCGCGCCGAGGGTCGACCGGATCCGGCGCAGTCCCGGCGCCAGGAAGTCGTTCACGAAGTCGCGGTGCCCGGGCGCCATCGTCGCCAGCCCGAAGCCGCCCGGCAGCAGGTCGCCGCCGAGGAAAACCGCCGCCGGCCGCTCGCGCTCCATCGCCGCGAACAACTTGCCGTAGCGCGCCGCGTCGCCGTGCAGGTCCGTGACGAAGAAACAGGCCGGCATCTCCCGTTCTCCCGGCGCTCCCCGTCGCCCTTGTACCCCACGGCCGAACGCTCGTCACGCCTCCCCGCGACGGCTCCGCAAGGCCGCAGGCCGCCCGGCAGGGAGGATCGCGGAGGCACGCGCGGCAGACGCGGCCTCCACGGCCCGCTGCGGCCGCCGTACCCGTCAGACCGTGATGCGCCCTTCCTCGATCAAGACCCGCTCGGAGCCGTCGACGAACAGGACGCGCAGGGTCGGCAGGCGCACGAGGAAATCCCGGTGCGTCCGGCTGCGGTTGGTCCCGCCGGGCATGCTCTCGTTGTTGCCGAAGGCGACGTGGGCCGTGCGGAACGCCTTCTCGTCCTCGAGCAACTCCCCCGTGATGCGCGCCCCGGGATTCAGGCCGATGCCCAGCTCGCCGACCACGGACGCCTCGTCGTCCACCGCGGTCAGCTCGCGGATCCGGTCGGCGAAGGCGCGGTCGTCGCAGGCGATCTCGCGGATGCGGCCGCCGTCCACCGTCAACCGGACCGGTGCCGGCACGTGTCCCAGGTCGCCGATGCTGCCGTCGCACACGAGCACGCCGTGGGCCTTGGTCTCCTCGGGCCCGCACCAGACCTCGCCGGCCGGGAGGTTGCCCCACGTGCCGCGCTCGATCACGACGTCGGTCTGGAAGTCGCGGCGTTCGATGCCGAGCCACAGGTCGGTTCCCGCCGGGCCGGTCAGGTGCGCCGTGCGGGCCCCGGCCAGGGCGCGCATCAGGCGGCGCGCGTCCGCCTGCATGCTCGCGTAGTCCACGTTCATCGGCCCCTCGGTCAGCATCCCCTCGGTGATCCCGGGGCAGTGGCCGAGTCGCGAGACGATCTCCATCTCTCGCCGGATCAGATCGATCCGGAACGGCGTCTCCTCCGCGAGGCCGCGGAAGGCGTTGACCGCCACGTCGTGCCCCGGCAGCAGCGCCAGGAGGTCCTCCGGCACCGCCCGGAACGGCCGGCCCGCGGCCGGCAGGACGTAGATCGCGGAGGCGGCGCCGAGCGCCCGGCCGCCTTCCAGGAAGGCGCGTCCCACGGCTTCCCGCTCGCGGTCGGTCACCACGAGAAACCGCTCGCCCGCTCGAACGGACATCACGGCCTCCAGCGCCCGCCGGGCGGACTGCGTCATCGTGCCGTCGCTGTCCATGACCAACCTCCTGGTTCGAGGCAGTCCCCCGTGCGCCGATTCGCCTGCTGCATGATCCGAAACCGGTCCACCGCTCGTACCACGGCCGGCCGCGACAATCGCCTCTTCCGCGGCGCCCGTCAAGACCTCTCGCCGCGGCGCGCTCCGCCGCCCGACGTCAGGCCCGTTCGGCCGCCTCGGGCGCCAGCGGCCCCGTGGCGGGCTCCACGACCCGGAACGACTTCCAGCGGCCCCGGCGGAACCGCCCGTAGAGGAACGCCGCCAGCACCGCGAGGTACGTCGTGGCCCCCAGCCAGGCCCCCTCCAATCCCCATCCCGCCACCGACCCGAACAGCACGATCGCGGGCAGGAACACCAGCCAGGAGAGGGCGATGGACACCACCATCGGATAGCGCGTGTCTCCGGCCCCGCGCAGCGCGCCGCCGCAGACGATGCCGACCGCGTCGAACACCTGGAACGCCGCCCCGAACAGGAAGATCCGCGCCCCCAGCGCGGCCACGTCGCCGTCCGCCGCGAGTCCGTCCGCCAGGGGGCGGCGCAGGAGCAGGAACAGCAGGCCCATTCCGCCCATGTAGCCCAGGCAGACCCGCAGCGTGGCGCGCGCGTAGCGCTCCGCCGCCTCGGGCCGCTCGGCCCCGAGCTGCTGTCCGACCAGCGTCGAGGCGGCCACCGACAGGGCGATGCCCGGCAGGAACGAGACGTGCACGACCTGCATCACGATGTTGTGCGCGGCCCCCTCCGCCCGGCCCAGCGCCGCGGCGTAGATCGTGAACACCGACCAGACGACCATCTCCAGCGCCCACGAAGCGCCCACCGGGACGCCGATGCGGGCGAAGTCGAGCATCCGGCGGGCGCTGGGCGCGACCCCCCGCCCCGTGCCGTACACGCGGCGCCGGGACGGAGCGAGGAACGGCGCGAGCAGGCCCGCGGCTCCGAGGAGCGTGACGAGCGCCGTGGCCCAGGCCACCCCTTCCAGCCCCAGGGCGGGCACCGGACCCCCGCCGAACACGAACCAGGCGTCGAACGCGACGTTGGCCGCGAGCTGGCCCAGCGTGATCCACAGCGGGAGCCACATCTGTCCCAAGCCCCGATAGAAACCGACGATCGCGAACGAGAGGAACACGAACGCCGCGGACCAGAGGCGGATCTCGATGTAGCGCGCCGCCAGCGCCGCGACGTCCGTCGGCGCGCCGGAGAGCCGCAGCAGTTCGTGCAACCAGGGACCGGCCAGCGGCAGCAGCGCCGCGAACGGCAGCACCAGCCAGAACGCCTGCCAGACGTACGCGCCGGTCCGCTCCGGCCGGCCGGCCCCCTGCTCCTGCGCCACGAAGGTCGAGACGGCGGACAGGGTCCCCGTGAACAGCGCCAGCAGCGTCCAGGACATCGCGGCGCCGAGGCCCACCGCGGACTGCTCCGCCGGACCCACCCAGCGCATGAACAGCACGTCCGTGAGACCCATCAGCGACTGGGCCCCCATGCTCGCCACCACCGGCAGGGCGAGCCGGATCACCTCGCGCGCCGGGCGCTCCCCGGCGGCAGCGGCGGGCGTCCGCCCCCCGCCGGTCCCCTCGCCCGTCAACGGTCGTCGCCCCGCAGGCGGCGCAGCAGGCCGGCCGCGCCGATGCCGAACGCCGCGGGGACGGCGCCGAGCAGCCACAGGGCGGCGACGGCCAGCTCCGAGGCCAGCGTCGAGTCGCGACGCGGCCGATGCGCGCCGCGCAGGCGGTCGAGCAGCATGTCGACCGTGTTGCCGCTGAGGTTCGCGATGCGGATCGCATCGACGAGCGCCGCCAGCGCGGCGACCTCCTCGGGCAGGAAGTGCCGTTCCAGCTCGGCGTCCTCGGGCGTCGCGTCGGGCACGCCGAACCCCGCCCGGCGCAGGGCGCTCACCACCGCCGCCCGCTCCCGCGGCGGCAGCTCCTGCCAGCGCCGCCGCCGCAGCGCCGCCATCTCCTCGTCCGTCACGCCCGCCCCGCGCGCCAGCTCGCCGTGCGCCGCCCGGCAGTAGCGGCAGCGGTTCGCCTCCGACACGGCCAGCAGCACGATCTCCCGCAGCCGCGGATCGATGCGCTTCGGACCCGCCGCCGCCCACAGCAGTCGGGGCAGCCGCGGCAGCAGCTCGGACAGCGCGGAGGCCAGCTCCGCCGCCGTGAAGGTCGGTTTCGGAAACACCGGTCGCTCGGACGACACCAGCCGCTCCTCCGCTCCCCCGGCGCAGGCCCGGAGCGTACCGCAGCGCGCCGAGATCCGGGAGATCCTTTTTCGTACCCGTTCACGGCCTCCAGCACGGCTGCCCCGAAAATCGCCCGTCCCCTGCACATCCACCCAGCGTTTTCGTGATTCGCGGATGGCCAGCCAGGGCCGCGGGAAACTGGCCAGAGAACGAGTGGCGCGTCGGCGAGGCCCGCGCCCGAGCGGATGCGCGGGGGGTCCGGGGGGGAGGCAGAGGCCGCGCCTGGGAAGCCGCTGGATTCCGGCAGCTGTGCGGCCGGGCGGTCCCCCCCGGGTGAACGGATACCCTTTTTCTTGACTCGCAACGCCCATCGGACAAACTCGACGCGGGGAATGCGCTCGGTGGCGAGCGGTTTGGACTGGGGTGGTGTGGAGTGGGGTGATGAAGCGCGAGACCGGATGCGACAAGGGACGCCGGAACGTGTTGCGGGCGCTGGCGGGCGTTCCGCTGCTGCCGGGGGCGCTGGCCGCCGCCTGCAAGAAGGGGGAGGGCGAGCGGCGGGTGGTCGAACTGCCCGGGGCGGAAGCCGGTCCGCCCGGAACCGCGCCGGAGACGGCGACCGCCGCGGCGGCCGAACCGGTCGCCGCGCCTGCGGGGGTGCCGTGGGCCGGGAAGTTCCCCGAGTACGACCTCGCGGCGCGCGTGGGTTTCGCCGCCCTGCGCCGCGAGGGATTGTGGATCGATTTCGGCACCACCGACGCCGCCAAGTACACGCTCGGGGGCTGGAAGAGCGGCTGGGGGCGCCTCCACGAGCGGGACGGGGTACGCTACGCGCACGCGGTCACGGGCACCAGCCGGGTGTTCTTCCCCTGGGACACGGCCGAGGAACTGGTCGTCCGCATCCGCCTCAAGCGCTTCGGCGCCACCTACGCCTCGTCGTATCTCAACGACAAGGACGTGATCCGCGTCGACCTCCCGTCGGACGACTGGGACATCCGGACGTTCCGGCTGCCGGCCGATCGGGTCATCGCCGGCGAGAACCAGCTGATGTTCCGGTGGTCGGGGACGCAGGACGTCGCCGGCGAGGCGCTGGCGGCGGCGGTCGACTGGATCCACATCGCCTCCGCCGCGCGGGCGGAGGCGGCGTCGTCGGCCGAGCCGCTGACGCAGGCCGAGGTGCGGAGCCTGCCGCCGGCGGAGGGCGGCGGGCCGCGCCTGCTGGTGCCGGCGGGCGGCGGCCTGTCGTTCCCGATCGACGTCCCGGCCGGCTCGCCGGTGCTCGGCCTCGTCGTCGCGCCGGCCGGCGGGGAGGCCGCGACCCTCACGG
>JAAZOP010000381.1 GCA_012797735.1 Myxococcales bacterium | reverse complement strand
TGGATCCGCTGCGCGTGCTCCGCCAGCCGCCCCGGCTCCGGCGCCACCGAACGCTCGAACGCCGCCAGCGCCCGCCGGTGCGCCAGCAACGCCCCCGCATGGTCCCCGCGGTCCGCCGCCAGCCGCGCCAGCGCGTCCCAGGCCGGATAGTGGTCCGGATCGACCGCCACCGCCCGCCAGTACCACCCCTGCGCCGCCGCCGCGTCGCCGCCCGCCGCGTCCCCCAACGCCTTCAACCGCGCCGCCCGCTCGGGCCACGACAACGCCTTCTCTCCCGCCTCGGGCAACAGCGCCGCCGCCTCCCGCCAGTTCTTCGTCCGCCGGCCGATCGCCTGCAACGCCTTCGTCGCCGGCACGCACCCCCCGTCCAGCGTCCGCGCCTCGCGGTAGAACGCCGGGACCTTCGTCTCCTGCTTCGGCGTCTCGTCGCACGCCTCCGCCAGGTGACAGAACGCGAGCGCCGCCTGCGCCGGCGGCAGCTTCCGCGCGTGCTTCTGCCGCAGCCCCAGCCACCCCGCGAAGTCCCCCCGCCGCCGCTTGATCGAGGCCAGGTGCAGCAGCGCGTCCTCGTCGTCCGGCGCCCGCTTCAACCGCTCGTTGAGCAGCGCCTCGGCCTCGGCCAACTGGCCGAGACCCAGATCCAGCGCCCGCACGAGCTGCGACTCCAGCCACTGCCGCTCGTTGTCCGCGCTCCCCGCCGGGAGCTGCGCCAGCGTCTCCCGCAACGCATCCACCAGCTCCGCCTGGCGCCCCGCGTCGCGATACACCGACAGGAGCTGCCGCCGCACCTCCATGTCCCCGGGACGGTCCGCCAGCAGCTTCCGGTACAACCGCTCGCGCACCTCGGGCGTCGCCACCTCCGGATGCTCGTGCGCCACCTGGATCGTCGCCTCCAGCGCCGCCAGCCGCGCCGCCGTCTCCGGCAGCGCCGCCGCCCGCGCCTCGAGGAGATCGATCAGCTCCAGCCACGCCTGCTGCTCCCGCAGCAGCCGCGACAACGGCTCGAACGCCGGCCCGCCGGGGCCGGTCTCCGCCAGCAGCTCCCGCAGCGTCGCGATCGCCCCGGGCGGGTCGTCGAGCTGCTCCTCCTGGATCCGCGCGCAGGTCAGCAGGATCTCCGCGCGCCGCTCGGGCGTCGCGTGCGCCAGCTCCAGCCGCAACCGCCGCAGCTCCAGCGGCGGCTCGATCGGCCCCTCCGTCAGCGAACGGACCCCCTGCGCCGCCTCCTCGTTCGCCGGGTCGGCCTCCATCACCTGCGCGTACGCGGCCAGCGCCGTCTCCGGGTCCGCCAGATGCTCGCGCGACAACCGCGCGATCTCCAGCCACCGCGGCACCCGCGCCGCCGGCTCCGCCGGCCCGTGCGCGATCCACTGCTGCAGGCGGTCCCGCAGCTCACGCCAGTTGCCCGCCCCGCGGTGGTGCTCGATCAACACCTCCAGCGAGTCCAACGCGCCGGGCTGGAGCTGCAGGATCCGCTGGTGACAGTCCAACGCCTCCCCGGGCCGCTGCAACGCCTCGCCGTACACCGCGGTCAACCGGCGGTACAACGCCAGCGCCTGCTCCCGGTCCTCCGTGCGCGCCGCCGCCAGCCGGAACGCGAACGCCAGCCAGTCCCAGCGCCCCGTCGCCTGCGCCAGCCGCTCCAGCACCTCCCGCAGGTCGGTCCGCGACGGACGCAGCACGAACGCCTCCGCGTACAGCTCGAACGCCCGCTCCCGGTCCTGCCGCTTCTCCTCCTGCAACGCCGCCACCCGGCAGAGCTGGTCCGCGTCCGCCGCCGCCCCCGCCGCCCGCACCCGCGCCTCCAGCACCGGCAACAGCCGCCCCCACGCCCCCAACGCGTCCGCCGCCGCCTGGAGCTGCTCGAACAACCCCGGCTGCTCCGGGTCGAGCCGGTAGATCACCAGCAGCTGGTCGAGCGCCCCCGAGGGGTCGCCGAGCTGCTCGGCGTGCAACGCGTGCCGCGCGCGCGCCAGCGCGATCCGCTCCGCCGTCGTCTCCGCCCGGTCCCACAGCTCGCCGTACAACGCATCGAGCGGCCGCCAGAGCGCCCTCGCCGCCGCCAGCCGCCGCGCGTTGTCCAACGCCTCCCCGTCGCGCGGGTCGAGCCGCAGGATCCGCACCCACTCGTGGAACGCCCGCTCGGCGTCCCCCAATCTTGTCTCGCACACCGCCGCGCGCCGGCGCAACGCCTCCCGCCGCGCCGCCGGCTCCGCCCCGGCCCGCGCCGCCACGTCCAGCAACGCCAGCAGGTCCTCGTGCCGCCCCGTCGCCTCCGCCAGCCGCGCCAACTCCTCCAGCTGCCCCGCCTCCCGCGGCGCCTGCAGGTCCGCCGACTGCAACACCAGGAACGCCCGCACCAGGTCCCCCTCGCGCTGCTCGTAGACCCGCGCCAGCTCCCGCTGGTACCCGGCCCGCACCGCCGCATCCTCGGCGCCCGCCGCCAGCTCGAGATACACCGCCGCCAGGTCCTTCCACGCGCCCGCCTCCGCCGCCGCGCGCACCACCTCCTCCAGCACCTGCGGGTCGCGCCCGGACAACCACAGGATGCGCCGCAGCCCGTAGAACCGCCCCAGCTTGTCCTCCGGCGGCAGCAACGCCAGTCCCCGCCGCAGCAGCGCGATCCGCTCCGCGACCGCCGGCGCCTCGAGCGACGCGGAGGCGACGTCGAACGCTCCGATCGCCGTCCCCGCCTCCGCCGCCCCGCCCAGCCGCGCCACCGCCTCCAGCGCCGTCGCCTCCGTCGGACTCCACCGCAACAGCCGCTCGTAGACCGCCGCCGCCCCCGCCGCCGACTGCTCCTGCTCCCACAGCCGCGCCAGCTCCAGCGCCAGCGGCGCGCGCGCCGCCGCGTCCGGCGTCACCCGCAGCTCCGCCTCCAACGCCGCGATCAGCTCCCGCGCCGCCCCGAGGTTCCGATGGTGGCCGACGAACCCGTGCCACATCGGCCCGTCGTCCGGCGTCAGGTCCAAGACCCGCCACCACGCCCGCACCGCCCGCTTCGGGTCGTAGATGTTCTGCTCGATGTTCTGCGCCGCCGCCCGCCAGAACTCCAACGCCACCGCCGGGTCCGCCGCCCGCGCCGCCTGCGCCGCCAACACCCGGTCCAACGCCTCGAAGTCCCCCCGCCGCCGCAACAACGCCACCAGCTCGTCCCGCGTCTTCGCGTCGTCCGGCAGGAACGACAACACGTCCTTCCAGCACGCCTCCGCCCGCGTGTCGTCCCCCAGCCGGTGCGCGTAGTGCTCCCCCATCCGCCGCAACAGCTCGACCCGCGTCGCCGGACGCCGCGTCAACGCGAGCTGCCCCTCGAGCGCCCGGGCGACGCCCTCCGGCTCCCCCAACCGCTCGTACAACTCCGCCAACGCCTGGAACGTCTCCAGCCGGCCCACCCCGAGCTGCGCCCGGCGCTCCCAGAGCGCCGCCGCCTCGCGCAGGTTGTCCATCTCCTGCGCCAGCCGCGCCGCCCGCGCCAGCAGCTCCGCCCGCACCGCCTCCTCCGCCGCCGCCTCCGCCCGCGCGGCCAGGAACTTCACCAACGCCTCGCTCCGCCCCGTCCGCGTGAAGTACTCCTCCTTCGCCCGCAAGGCGTCGGGGTCCTCCGGGTCGAGCGCCAACACCAGCTCGTGCACCGCGATCGAAGTGTCGAGCTCCCCCGCCGACCACAACGCGTCCGCCACCAGCCGGCGGAAGTCGAGCGCCGCGGCGCGCTGCACGTGGTCCAACGGCCGCGCCCCCAACGCCGCCAGCGCCGGCCAGTCCTTCCGCCGCGCCAGGACCCGCGCCATCCCCAGCAGCGCGATCACGTCGTTCTCGTCCCCCGCCAAAATCTTCTGCAACACCTCCGCCGCCTGCTCGTGGTCCCGCAACCCCGACAGGTACGCCTCCGCCAACTCCCGCCACGCCACGATCCGCGCCGCACCCTCGCGCCGCTCCGCCTGCTCCGCCAGGAAACCCGCCAGCCGGTCCCACCGCCGCGCCTTGCGGTAGACGTCCGACAACTCCCGGACCGCCACGTCCGCGCCGTCCCCCAACCGCCACAACCGCTCCCACGCCGCAATCGTCAGGTCGACCGACCGCAGCCGATCCGTCGCGATCGCCGCCGCCTCCCGCGTCCACTCCAGCCGCTGGTCCGGATCCCACGTCGCCTCGACCGCCGCCCCGTACAGGTCGTGCAACGCCCGCCAATCCTCCCGCTCCCGATACCGCGCCGCCAGGTACTCCAGCGCGTCGTGGTTCGCCGGGTCGATCGCCGCCAGCCGCCGGTACGCCTCCGTCGCCGCCTCGACGTCCTTCAACCGGTCCCGGTAGATCCTCGCCAGGTCGCCGAGCAACGACGAACGCGCCTCCGGCAACGCCGCCCACGGCGCCTCCTCGATCATCTGCGCCGTCAGCGCCGCGAACTCCTTCCACTTGCCGCGCCGCGCCAGACTCTGCGCCTCCCGCCGGTACGTCGCATGGTCCATCACCGGCGGCCCCTTCGCCTCCACCGGCGGTGGTGCCGACCGGCTCTTCCGCGGCGGCATCGCCTCGGCCTCCGCGGGCGGCGGCACCGACCGGCTCTTCCGCGACGGCGCCGCCTCCACCTCCACCTGCGCCTCCACAGGCGGCGGCACCGACCGGCTCTTCCGCGGCGGCGCCGCCTCCACCTCCACCTGCGCCTCCACAGGCGGCGGCACCGACCGGCTCCTCCGTCTCGCCGGCGGCCGCTCCGGCTCCGGCTCCGGCGGCAAGACCTCCTCCTCGAACACCGCCGACGGTTCCTCCCCGGCCGCCGAGGCCCGCCCCGCCAACTCCTCCGCCGCGTGCTCCTCCGTCGGCGAATCGTCCGCCGCCGCCTCCGCGTCGCCGAACTGCGGCGACGCCGATTCCTCGATCACCTCCTCCTCGAACGCCGCCGACGCCTCGCCCGCTCCCGCCGGCTCCTCCGACCCCGTCGGACCGGCCTCACCCGCCTCCACCGTTTCCTCGAACTCCATCAGCGGCGGCGCCTCCCCCGCGGCCCGCTTGTCCAGCCCCGCCTCCTGCCACGCCTCCTCGAAGATCTCCTCCTCCGAAATCGGCGGCGGCGGCTGCTCCGAAAGATGCGCCGGCGGCGCGTCGTCCGAACCCTCCCCGAGAAAGTCCTTCAGCGCGTCGTCGAACGCCGACGGACGTCCCACCCGCCCCTTCTTCACCGTCAATGCTCCCTCGTCAGGGGGCCGAACGTGGGACTCGGGAGACGTCTTCTTGCGACCGTCGCTTCTGGACACTTCGCCACCTCCTCCGCTCGAACGATTCGAGGTCGCTCCGCAGGAGCGCCGCGCGAAACGACCGGATTTTCGCCCGACCGCGCGCAACGGTCAACCGGGATCCAACCCGCGTCCCACCCTCGCGCCGAACCCCTGAACCGACGTGCGGTGGCCCGCCGACTCACCGCGGCGGCCGCTTCCGCGCCCGGAACCACTCGCGGTACTCCTCCATCCGCAACCGCTGCTCCTCCGGCGCCCGCCGCCCGCACGCCGCCGCTTCCGCCGAACCCTCCGGCGCCCCCCACCGCACCTCGATGCAGTCGTTCGGATTGTACGCCACTTCGAACGCCGCCCGCCGGTCGACCACGTCCCGCAACGTCAACTCCCGTCGCGCTCCGTCCGAACCCACGTACGAGAACCGGCGCTGCGCCAGCCCCTCCTCCAACCCCGCGCGCAGCGCCGCCATCGCCGCCTCCGCCTCCTCCCCCTCCGGCAGTCCGTAACGCTCCGGCGCCCGACCCACGGCGTCCGGAAACCCGAGCGCCGCGTCGATCGCGATCAGCAGCCGCATGTCGCGCGACGGCGTCGCGTAGTCCTCCCACGGACCCTCCGTCTCGAACAGCTCGTACCCCTCCGGCATCGCGATCGTCGCCCCCGGATGCTCCCGCACCCATCGCTCCCCGTTGTCCACCGAGACGACCCGCCGCACCACCGCCTCCTCCAGCGCATCGAGAACCGCCTCGAGCGCTCGGGCGGGGGCGAGCGGCCGCGGCTGGATCAACGCCTCCATCCGGTCGTAGAACGTTTCCGCGCTTCCTCGGTACTGCTCCACCGAATACGCCGGATGGTCCGCCGACCCGGTCAACTCCGCATTGCCCGGCGTCACCACCAGCCCCGTCGCCCGGTCCACCACCGCCGGCCGCCACGCCTTGAACCCGGCCCCCACCGAGCGCGTGTCGGGGTCGAACAGGAACGACCCGCGCCAGAACCGACGCCGCCCCACCGTCCCGTCCGGCTGCGCCTCCGCCCCGAGGAGCATCCCGTAGCCGTCCGCCGGCTGCGGGATCCACGCCGCCACCACCAGGACGTGCCCGTACGGATCCGCGAACACCGTCCCCGGCGCCAGCGCCGCGCGCTCCAGCGCCACCGGGTACAGATCCGACGCGTCCGTCCCCGGGACCGTCCGCGCCGTCGCCGAATGCACCGATCGCGCCACCCGCGCGAGGAACTCCGCGAACGCCTCCACGTCGTCCTTCGGCGGCTCCGCCGCGTTGCCCCCCACCGTCCCCGCCTCCTCCTCCTCCATGCCCTGGCCGCTCTCCCCCGCCGGCGGCACCTCCCCTCCCGCCCCCGTCCCGGCCGCCGCCCCCGCCGCGAGCGCCGCGGCGCGCGAACCGTCGGGGTCGAGGTTCGAATACGGCGCGGCGGGACAGATCGGCGGCGCCCCGTCCCGACCCCGCGTGCAACGCCGGAACGCGAACGGCAGGCGCAGCTTCCACGCGAAGTACGCCCGCAGGAAGTACGGCAGGTCGGCGCAGTCCGGCACCAGCCGCAGCTTCTCGTCCTCCCCCAGCCCCAGGTGGTCGTGCAGCAGGTTGCGCGCCGGGTCCGACAACAACACCTGCAGGCTCGGCCAGGTCGCCTCCTCCCCCACCGGCTCCCGGAACAGCTGCTCCACGAACGCCGCGTACAACGCCTCCGTGTCCCGCTCCCACGCCAGCGGCGAATGCCACGGCGGCGCCCCCGCCTCCCGCGGCGCCGGCCGCGGAGCGTGCCGCGCCACCCGGAACGTCTCGCACGCCTCCACCCGCGTGCCGTCCCCCAACACCGCCGCCCACTCGCCCGCCGCCGGGTCGTCCAGCTCCACCCACCACGCCCAAGGCGGCCCCCCCAACCGATGCACCGCCGGCGTGTACCGCGTCCCGTCCGGACCGAACAGCACCAACTCCACCGGCTCCAACGGCCGCACGCTCGTCGCCATCACCCGCAACCGATGCCCCGCGCGCGGAACGCGGGGCGAACGGAACAGGGCCACGTCGAGCGTGTCGTCGCAGGTCTCGCGCCGGGGCATGGCCGCCGGCGCCGCCGGGCGGTACTCCGCCAACCCCGCCAGCGCCTCGCCCGCCTCCCCCCCGAACACCGTGACCCGCGTCACCCGCTCGAGAAACGATCCGCGCGACGTGCCCGCCCCGAGATCCAGCGTGCTCACGTCCACCCGGTCGACCCGCCGCAACACCTCCCGCGGCGCGCCGTCGACCTCCTTCCCCCCGCACGGCTCGACGAACTCGTGAAAGGCGTGGATCGCCATCGGCACGCCGTCCGCCGTTTCTCCCAAATACAGCATCACGTGCCCCGGGAACTGCAGCAGCACCACCCCCCGCCGCGCCGCCTCCTCGATCAGCCGCCGCCGGACCGCCGCGTCCGCCACCCCCTCCAGCCCGATCGAGAACGTCCCCGCCCGGGCCTGGTGCCCCGAATGCCGCGGCAACACCAGGTCGAACGCCCCCAGGACCTCCTGCACGAAACCGGAACAGTCGAGCCCGCCGCCGCGCCCGCCCCAGGCGTACCGCTCGTCCAGACGCAGGAACGCCTCCTCGATCACCGCCCGCCGCGTCAGCGGCCGTCCCGACAGCGGTTCGACCGGGGATCCGTCCTCCGGCCGCCCCGCGTGGAACCCCGCCCGGTCCGCGAACAGCACCGCGCCGTCCTCTCCCGGCGCCGCCGCGAACGTCGTCCGCGCCCCGACCTCGAGACTCGCCCCGTCGTTCGACACCAGCCGGATCCCCGGCGTGACCCGCGCCCGCGGTCCCGCCGCCAGCGCCTCCCGCCACCGCTCGGGCACCGGCGGCGAGAGCGCCGCCTCCCGCGGCAGCCAGCCCACCACCGTCGCCGTCCGCACCAGCCACAGCTCGGCGTCCCAGTCCGCCAGCACCTGCACCGGCTCCTGCGGGCGCACGCCGGAACAGACGTTGCGGTCGAACGCCTCGTCCGGCGGAGCCGTGTAGTAGCCCGCCCGCGTCGGACCGCAGCGCACCTCGAGCGGCTCGAGCGCCGCGCGCAGCTCGACCCGCAACTCCCACGACCCGCCGCGCGTCGCGAACGCCGCCAACTCCCGCTCGCCGAACGGCCGGCCCCGCGCGTCGACGAACTCGCCGCGCTCGAGCGACCCGCGCAGCGAGGCGATGCGGCCGTTCACCTCCGCCCGCAGCGCCGCCGCGTCGATCGGCGCGAGCAGGTCGGCGCGGCCCAGCACCCGACCCTCGACCGGCGACTGCAACGCGCGGTCGTGGTCCGCGATCCGCTCCGCCGGCAGCAGCACCTCGTCCGGATCCGCCCACGCCCGCGTCCGCTCGATCCAGTACGCCGCCGTCCGCTGTTCGGCCGACACCCCGGGCAACGGCGCCTCGGCGACCCGTCCCTCTTCGCACGCGATCGGCGCCGCGTCCGCCACATCCCCGCCGCCGTCCGCCGCCTCCTCCCGCGGCGCCACGACAGCGTCCGCCCCGTCCCGCGGCATCGCCCCCGGCGAAGTCCGGCACGCCGCGGCGGACGCCGCGAGGGCCAGCCACCCGACCGCCACCCGACGCATCGGCCGCGCATTCTAGGAGGGGAGGGCGCCCCCGCCAACACCCCCTTTCAACGTGCCACGGTCGACGGTCGCCTTTCGTCCCCGCCCCCGGTCGCGCTACCATCCGCCCGTGACGCGCCGGGACCTCGTCGCCGCCGCTCTGCTGCTCGTCGCGGGCTGTCACCGGACCGCGGCCGAGCGGGAGGCGCCGCCGCTGCGCGCGCCGATCGTCGAGACGCGCATCGATCTGCTCCAGCGCCTGCCCGCCGCCCGCGTCACGGCAGCCCAGCCGCCCCAACGCGGCTTCGCGGTCCTGCACGACGACATCCGCGAAGCCCTCGTCGTCCGCACGCCGGCCACCGTCCGCTTCGACGACCTGCCGATCCACGCCGGCGCCCGCCTCCGCTTCGCCTTCGCCGCCGGCCGCACCGTCGGCGCCGCCGCCGAGCCGGTCGCGTTCGTCGTGCGGGTCGCGACCGGCGACCGGACCGCCGAGGTCTTCCGCCGCGTCGTCGAACCGCGGAGCGGCGAGTTCGACCCGTGGCGCGAGGCCGACGTGCCGCTCGAAACGGCCGCCGCCGGCGCCCCCCGCGTCGCGCTCGAACTGGAAACCCTCGGCGGCGACCCGCTCGTCCGCGCCGCCTGGGCCTGGCCGGAAATCGTCTCCGCCGGCACGCCCGCCCCGGGCGACCGGCGGCGCCTCGTCGCCCAGGAGCGCCTCCGCGACCTGCTGGCCGATCTCGACGCCGCCGAACTCTCGCCCGGCCCCGCCGGCCCCGTGCGACGGCTCGAGCCCGGGGGCGCCGGGAGCGGGCGCCTCCCCGCCGCCGCGCTCGTCCCGCCCGGCGCCGCCGCCCGCTGGCGACAACCGTTTCTCCCCGGCTTCCGGCTCACCTTCCGCTACCACGTCCTGCGCTCCGCCGGCACCCCGCCCGCCGCCGGCCGCGCCGGCTTCGCCCTGCGCGTCCGACCCGTCCGCGACGGGGACGGCGCCCCCTGGCGCACCCTCGCCGAACGCGCGATCGACCTCGCCGACCTCGAAGCGGGATGGCAGGGCCTGCGGACGATCTTCGACAGCGTCGACCTCGATGTCGCGGGCGACCCGGGGTCCGAGGTCGAGATCGAACTGGCCGGCCGAGGGTCGGACCCGCCGCCCCAGGTGCGCGCCGCGATGGGCGCCCTGTTCCTGGAGCGGCGCATCGATCGCCCCCGCATCCGCCGCGACGGTCCCGGACGCAACGTCGTCCTCCTTCTCGTCGATACCCTGCGCGCCGATCGGCTCGGCGCGTACGGCGAACCCCGCCCCACCTCCCCGGACCTCGACGCCCTCGCCGCCGGCGGCCTCGTCTTCGACGACGCCCGCGCTCCCGCCCCGCTGACCGGCCCCTCCACCGCCGCCCTCTTCGCCGGCCGCCGGCTTTCCCGCGACCTCCCCTGCGGCCAGCTGCAACGCGTGCCCTTCGAGCACGTCACCCTCGCCGAGGCCGCCCAGCGCGCCGGCTGGACCACCGCCGCCTTCGTCGCCAACGCCCTCCTCGCCCCGGGCATCGGTTTCGAACAGGGCTTCCAGGAGTACTTCGACGTCGCCTTCCGTCCCGCCGAGGACGTGAGCCGGCGGGCGGCCGACTGGATCCGCGAACACCGCGAGGAACGCTTCCTCCTCTACGTCCATTACCTCGATCCGCACGCCCCCTACTCCGCCCCCGACCCGTGGTACGACCTCTTCTCCCCGGACTACGCGGGCGGCGTCGTCCGCAACACCTGGACCAGCTGGTACCACCCCTGGGCCCAGGTCCTGACCCATGCCGTGCTCCAGGGCGCGCCGGTCGATCCCAGTCCCGCGTTCGGCGAGGGCGCGCGCCGGGCCCGCGAACGCGTCGAGGTCGGCGCCGCCCTGCTCGAACGGCTCGAGGCCCTGTACTCCGGCGAGGTCCGGTACTGGAACGACCAGCTCCACCTCGTCCTCGAAGCCCTCGACGACGCCGGCCTGCGCGACCGCACGATCGTCGCCGTCACCGGCGACCACGGCGAGGAGTTCGCCGAGGACCGGCATCTGGGGCACGGCTTCTCGCTCCACGACGCCGCCGTGCGCGTGCCGCTCGTCCTGTCCGGTCCCCTCCCCGGCGCCCCGCGCCGCATTCCGCAGCCCGTCTCCCTGGCCGATGCGGCACCCCTGCTCCTCGACCTCGCCGGCATCCCCGTGCCCGAGGAGATGGAAGGCCGGACCCTCGCCGAGATCGAATCCGGCGTCCCCGCCGTCGTCTTCTCCGCCACCCTGTCGTACGTGCGGCCGGAACCCGGCGCCGACCCGCGACTGCAGACCGGCGTGCGCGCGCGGACGAGCGAGCGCGACGTCCTGCACCTCGCCCGCGACGACGCCTGGTTCGCCCCGGCCGCCGGCGGCTCCGCCGCGCCCTGGCGGCCCCTCCGGGCCGACGAGGTGTCGGGCGATCTGCGCGAGGCCGTCGCCGCCTTCGAACAAGGCCTCCCGCAGCCCGCGGAAGACGCGCGCGCCGCGGGGTCGGACGCCGCCGCGGAAGCGGGCCGCGGCCTCGACCTCGACGCCGCCCCCGGCCGCCGGCTCGAAGCCCTCCGCGCCCTCGGCTACATCGAATGAATCAACCCCAACGCGGGGGCGGAACCCACCCCCCGAACCCCCGCTCCAGCTCCAGCGCCACCGCGATCGTCCGATGGTCGCCGCCGTGCCCGCCGGCCACCTGCACCCCCAGCGGCAGACCCTCGGCGCCCAGCCCGAGCGGCACCTGCGTCGCGGGGAACTCGAGGACGTTCAGGATCGCCGTGTAGACCCAGCGGAACGGCGGCCACAACGGCCGCCCGTGCTTCGGCGCGACCGTCGGGTACGACGGGTACAGCATCACTCCGTCCGCGCCGAGCCGCCGGGCCAGCATCTCGCGCAACGCGCGCCCCCGCGCGATGAACTCCCCCCGCGCCCCTTCGTAGAAATGCGGCACCTGCTCCAGCAACGCCAGCCCGATCGCCGGCAGCGTGTGCTCCGACCGGCCGACCGCCCAGCGCAGCAGCTCGACCCACGCGTTCACCTCGCGACCCCCGCCCATGTGCGCGGCGAACGACGTCGTCGCCGCCGCGGACATCATCGCGGACCAGATCTCCAGGGAGTCGCGCAGGCCCGGAAACTCCGCCGGCTCCACCCGCGCCCCGCGCTCCGCCAGCCACCCGCACGCCCGCCGCTGGGCCTCCAGCAGCTCCCGGGCCACCGGCACCGCCCCGTTCCCCTCCACCGACAACACCCGCACGCCGCGCAGATCCACCGCGGCCGGGTCGCCGAGCGCGATCGGCCGGCAGGCGTCATCGATGCCGTCGGGACCGGCCAGGATCCGCAACAGGGGAGCCAGGTCCTCCGCCCGCCGGCAGATCGGACCCGTCGTGAGATACCGCCGCGCCGCCCCCTCCGCGTTCGGAAACTGCCCCGACCCCGGCACCAGCCCGCCCGTCGGCTTGTGCCCGAACACCCCGTTGAAGAACGCCGGCATCCGGATCGAACCCCCGATGTCCGACCCGAGCCCGAACGGGGCGCCTCCCGCCGCCACGATCGCCGCCTCGCCCCCCGAACTTCCCCCCACCGTCCGCGACGGGTCGTACGGGTTGTTCGTCCGCCCGTAGACCCGGTTGTCCGACTCCATCCACATGCACAGCTCGGAGACGTTCGTCACCCCCAGCGGAATCGCCCCGGCCCGGCGCAGCCGCGCCACCGCCGTCGCGTCCGCGGTCGCGCGGAATCCCCGCCGCGAGACCAGCCCGGCCGTCTGCGGCATCCCCGCCAGCGCGAAACACTCCTTGATCGAACACGGCACCCCGAGGAACGGGGGCAACGACTCCGCCGGCTCCCGCCGCACCCGCGCGTCCGCCGCGTCCGCCTCCGCCCGCGCCTCGTCGAACCGCTCCGCCACCATCGCGTTGAGCGTCGGGTTCGCCAGCCGGATCCGATCGATGTGCGCCTCGACCACCTCCCGCGACGAGATCCGCCGCTCGCGGATCATCCGCGCCAACGCCGTCCCCGAAAGCGCGCAAAGGTCGTGCTCCATCCCGGACCTCGTCCTCCCGAACCCCCGCCTCGGCGCACCGCCCGCCGGACGACCCGCGGGAAATCCCGGTCGTCCCGCGCCGCACCCCGACGCTACTCCACCCGCCCCGCCCTGCAAAGCCGCGCGGCGCCCCGGCCGGTTTGACTCCGCGGCGCCCGCACGCTACAGAACATGGAGGTGCATCCGCCGGCTCGACGGCGGCGACGGAGCGGACGAGGAGGCGCGCCGGTCACGGCCGCGCCGCGGAGGGCATGGAACGATGGTGCAGGCGGGAACCACGCCGTGGCGACTGGTCGTCCTGGCGGCTGTCGGCTGTGGCTGCGGACTCAACACCAGCGGCATCACCGGCGGCGACGCGGGCGACACGGAGGGTGGACCGCCGCTGTGCGGGAACGGCCGCGTCGAGGGCGCCGAGGAATGCGACGACGGCAACCGCGAGCCGGGCGACGGCTGCGAGTCGAGCTGCCTGTTTTCCTGCCATCGCGACGACGAGTGCGACGACGGTGACCAGTGCACCCGGGACTCGTGCCAGACCATCGGCGCCGGCAAGGACTGCGTGAACATCGTCGTCGCGGGTCTCCCCTGCACCGACGGCAACCCGTGCACCCGCGACGCCGAGGACCATTGCGAACTGACCGACGCCGGCGTCGGACGCTGCGTCGGCGGCACCAACGAGTGCATCTGCGACATCGATGCCGAGTGCGCCGAGTTCGAGGACGGCGACTTCTGCAACGGCACCCTGGCCTGCGTCGATCGACACTGCGAGATCGATCCCGCCACCGTCGTCGTCTGCGACTCGTCCCAGGATACCATCTGCCGGCGCAACACCTGCGACCCCGCCACCGGCGCGTGCAGTATGGTGCCCCAGGGCGACGGCATCCTGTGCGATGACGGCCACTGGTGCACCCTCGAAGACCGCTGCGCCGGCACCGACTGCGTCGGCCGCGGGGATCGCTGCACCTACCCGTGCCAGACCTGCAACGAGTCGATGTTCACCTGCGACGTCGACCCGGGCTTCTGCATCATCGGCGACGCCTGTATCCCGGCGTTCAACCCGTCGAGCCCCGATTCCCATGCCCTCAACCCCGCCAACCCCTGCCAGGGATGCCAGCCGTCCGTCGATCCCTACGGCTGGTCCAACCTCCCCGTCGGCGTCAGTTGCGACGACGGCTTCTGGTGCAACGGCCTCGAGACCTGCGACGGCCGCGGAACCTGCTCCCTCGGCGTCCAACCCTGCCCGATCGGCGGCTGCATCAACGGCTGCGACGAGGGCACCGACTCGTGCGTGCCCGAACCGAGCACCACCGAGTGCCGGCGGTCGGCCGGACCGTGCGACCCGGCGGAGTACTGCGACGGCCACAGCCTCGCCTGCCCCCGCGACCTCCTCCGCCCCTCGAGCTACGAATGTCGTGCCGCGGCGCCCGGCGGTTGCGACGTGGCGGAGAACTGCACGGGAAGCAGCGCGACGTGCCCGCCGGACGCGTTCCGCCCCGTGACCTACGAATGCCGTGGCGCGGCCGGCCCCTGCGATGCCCCCGAGTTCTGCACGGGGTCGAGCGCCGCGTGCCCTGCCGACGTCCTCCGTCCCTCGAGCTACGAATGCCGTGCCGCGGCGCCCGGTGGTTGCGACGTGCCGGAGAACTGCACGGGGACCAGCGCGGCGTGCCCGCCGGACGTGTTCCGCCCCTCGACCTACGAATGCCGTGCCGCGGCGCCCGGCGGTTGCGACGTGGCGGAGAACTGCACGGGGACCAGCGCGGCGTGCCCGCCGGACGCGTTCCGCCCTTCGACCTATGAATGCCGTGCCGCGGCGGCCGGCGGTTGCGACGTGGCGGAGAACTGCACGGGGACCGGCGCG
>JAAZOP010000380.1 GCA_012797735.1 Myxococcales bacterium | reverse complement strand
GGCGCCGGTCCGCCGGGCCGGGGCGACGGCCCCGGCGACGACGCCGGGGGCCGGCGGAGGCCGCGCGAACGCGACGACCGCGAGGGAAGGGGGACGAGGGGATGACACCGCGCGTGGCGCCGGGCGACGTGGTGGCGGACGGAGGGGAATGGGTCGTGCGCCTGGCGGCCGAGCTGCGCCGCGAGGGGGCGCCGGTCCGGTCGGCGGCGCTGCACGACGGCCTCCTGCGCCTGCAGTTCGAGCTGGGCGGTCGCCGGCCGTTCGTCGTGACCGCGCGGCCCTGGCGCGCGGGGTTGCCCGGATGGCGGCGCACCGAACGACTCCTCGTCGGCTACGACGGGGCGGCCGACCCGGGCCCGGAGGGGGCGCGGTGGCTGGAGCGGGTGCACGCGCTGCTGTCGCGGATCGAGGGCGCGCTGCCGGAGCGGCTGGCGGGATTCGCGGCCCTCGGCGGGGGACGCGGGCGCCCGGAGGAGTCGCTGCCGGCGATGTTCCCCTTCGTCACCGTGGAACGCTCGACGATCGCCCCCGGGCCGGGCCGGCGGCGGCAGCCCGGGGAAGGGGTCGAAGTGCTGGTGCGGGCGACGTCGCGCTGCAACCAGGCGTGCCCGTTCTGTTCGGGGCCGCAGCACGCCGAGCCGAGCGGCGCGGTGCTGGTCGCATGCTTCCGCGCCGTGGGCGATCGGTTGCCGGGGGCGCTGGTGTCGTTGACCGGCGGCGAGCCGACGTTGCGGCGCGGCTTCCTCGACGAGGTGCGCGCGGCGCTGGACGCGCTGCCGCGCGGGGAGGTGCAGGTCCAGACCAACGCCGTGCGGTTCGCCGCCGCGCTCGACCCGGCCGACCTGCCGCGCGATCCACGGCTGCGGTTCTTCGTCTCGCTGCACGCGCTGGACGAGGCGGTGTACGATCGCTGCACCGGCAGCCGCGGACAGCTCGGCCGGGCGGTCGCCGGAACCCGGCGGCTGCTGGCGGCCGGCCACGCGGTGACGCTCAACGCCGTCGTCTGCCGCGAGAACGTCGGGCGGCTCGAGGCGTACGTGCGGCGGATGCCGCGCGTCTTCCCGGGGCCGCGGCGGCCGGTGCTGCACTTCTCGACGCTGATCTGTCCGGAGTGGAACCCGCGCGCGGCGCGGAGCCTGGTGCGCTACCGCGAGGTGGTCGAGGCGCTGCGGCGGGCGGCGCGCGCGGCGCGAGCGATCGGCTGGGAGATGCTCCCGCCGCGCTCCTCGACGCACGCGACGATGCCGGCCTGCGTGTTGCGGCCGTCCGAGCGGCCGCGGAGGGCCGAGTACCGGGTCGGGGCGCGCGAAACCGGCTACGAGGACTTCTCGCGGCCGTTCGTGAAGGCGTCGCGCTGCCGGGCTTGCGCGGAGACCCGCCGGTGTCTCGGCGTGCCGCGCCCGTACGCGGCGGCCTTCGGCCTGGACGAGCTGCGGCCGATCCGGGAGCGGTGACCGGCGGCCGCGGTGCCGGCGGCGACGCCTCCGCCTGGACCCGCGTCGACGGCAGGCGGGGCGCGTGGTAGGGTTCGCGCGATGAGGAAACGCACGCCGCTGCGGATCGCGATCTACGGCAAGGGAGGGGTCGGCAAGTCGGTCGTGGCGACCGGGCTCTCGGTGGTGCTGGCGCAGGGCGGACGCAAGGTCCTGCACGTCGGCTGCGACCCGAAGCACGACTCGGCGGTGCGGCTCCTGCCGCCGGGGGTCAGGCTGCGGACGGTGATGGAGGTGCTGGGCGATGCGCCGGACGGCGGCGGGCAGGAGCCGATCGTCCTCGAAGGGCGGCTGGGGATCCACTGCTGCGAGTCGGGCGGGCCGCAGCCCGGACTGGGCTGCGGGGGGCGCGGCGTGGCCCGGATGCTGGAGTACATGGAGGAGACCGGGCTGATGGAGCACGGCCGCTACGACGCGATCGTCTTCGACGTGCTGGGCGACGTGGTGTGCGGGGGGTTCGCCGCGCCGCTGCGCCTCGGTTTCGCGGACCGCGTGGTGATCGTGACCTCCGAGGAGCCGATGGCGCTGTACGCGGCGAACAACATCACGCGCGCGGTCACCGCCTACCAGGACAACGGCGTCGTGCTGGCCGGACTGGTGGTCAACCTCCGCGGGCCGGACGCGCCGCGGGACAAGCTGCGACGCTTCGCCCGGCGGCTGTCGACGCGGATCCTGGCCACGATCCCCCGCGACCCGCAGATCCAGGAGAGCGAACGCCGCCGGTGCACCGTCGTCGAGCGCGCGCCGGGCGGCGCGAGCAGCCGGGCGTTCCGCGCCCTGGCCGCCGCGCTCGAAAAGACCGACAAGCGCCGCTGCGTCCTCCCGACGCCGATGGAGGACGAAGAGTTCTACAGGTTCATGGACTCGTGGTAGCCACGCGCAAGACACCGCCTCCCCCCGACCGGCTCGGCGGCCGCTGCGTCGCGGCGGGCGCCCGCACCCGCCGGCGCCTCGAGGAACTGCTCGGGATCGCCGAGACCCGCGGACGCTTCCAGTTGCGCAGCGCGGCCTGGCTGGACCACGCGCTGGAGGCCGGCGTCGCCGTCGGCGACCGGGAGGTGGTGATCCGCATCGAGCGGCGCACGGCGGACGCCGAGGGTCTGGTCTCGACGCCCGGGCTGGTCGTGTACTACCGCGGCAAGGACCTCCCGGCGGAACTGCTGGACGCGATCCGGACCCACGCGCCGAAACGGCTGCGGGACATGACGCTCGAGGCGCTCGAGGCGGAGGTCGCCGCCGACCCGGAGCTGGGCGCGGCGACGCTGGCGATGCCGCCGGGCGTCGACGAGGGCGAGCGTCCCGGCGCGCTGCTCGACACCTGGGGCGGCGCGGACGCCTACGCCGACTTCTTCGCGGGAGGCGAGCTGGCCCGCGAACAGCTCGACTCGCTCGATCCGGGCGCCCTGTTCACCTTCGTCCAGCACAGCGACTGCGAGTGCCTGCACGTGAACCCGCACGGCATCGCCCCGATCGTCTGGCTGGTCAACCATCCGTGGGACAACCGCATCCGCTACGGTCCCGCCGCCGGGGTGCGGCAGGACCTGGTCGCGGCCGCGGCCGAGGGGATGATGACGTCGGACCTCGACGAGGACGACGTGATCCTCGGGCACCAGGGGAAACTGCGGCGGCTGCTGGCGCAGGCCGAGCGCGTGCACCGGCGCGCCGGGAAGACGCTGTTCGTCAGCAATACCTGCACGCCGGTAGTGAGCGGGGAGGACGTCGAGTCGGAGGTCGAACGCTTCCGCGCGCGGACCGGCTGCCCGCTGCTCTACCTCACCGTCACCCCGCGCTCGATGGTCAACGTGTTCGAGGACGTGCTGGTGACGCGGCGGCTGGCGGCGGAGCGCAAGGCCGGGGCGCCCCGGCCGCGCAGCGTGAACCTGATCGGCTTCCGCGAGGACCCGGCCCTGGACGAACTGCGCGGGTTGCTCGCGTCCGTGGACGTGGAACTGCGCGGCGTGCTGCTGCCCGACCTGACGCTCGAGCGGGTCGATCGCCTGCCCGAGGCGGCCTGCAACGTCTTCCTCCCGAACCAGCTCTGGCAGCACCTGTACGACCAGCTCCTGTGCGACACCCGGATCCCGCACCTGACGCCGCCGGCGCCGTACGGCCTCGCGGGCACGCTGCGCTGGGTCGAGACGATCGGCGAGCACTTCGGCCTGACGGCGAGACGCCGCCGCGCGCTCGAAGCGGCCGCCGCCGGCCCGCGGGCGCGCCTGGCCGAGCTGCGGGTCGAGGCGGAGGGACGGCGGCTCGGGTTCGTCGTGCGCGCCGACCAGACCTACTACCTCACGCGGCCGGCCGCCACCGCGGGAGTGCCGCTGGCGGCGATGCTCGAGGAGCTCGGGTTCGGCCTCGACGTGCTGGTGCACGCCGCGGACGACGAGACGGCGCGCCGGGCCGCCGAGCAGGTCCGCGCGGCCTTCGCCCGGCCCGAACGCCACCGGTTGGAAACGTTCGACTCGCCGGCGGCGATGGCCCGGCGGCTGGCCGAGAGCCGGGCCGACGCGTTCCTGAGCTCCCACTTCTTCGACTGGCGGATCACCGCGGCGGGGAAGAACCTGTTCTCGCTGCAGCACTTCGAGCCGGGACTGCGGGGCGCCGTGCGGACCGCCGAACGGCTGCTCGGCATCTGCCGGACGCCGTTCTACCGCCGCTTCCGCCGGTACCTCCAGCGGACGCCCGAGGGGTTGCGCCGCCCGCCGCCGGGGGGGAGGGAAACGCCGTGACGTCTTCCGCCGAGCGGCAACGCCGACTGCTCGAACGACTCGTCGCGCGCCTCGAGGCCGACGCCGGGGAAGAGGACTTCTCGATGCGCGTCGCCTACCCCTACCTGCTGGGCGTCTACCTCGGGGTCAACGCCGTCCAGGATGCGTATCTCGTCGTCGAGGGTCCGGACTGCGCCTACATGAAGACGCAGTACATCCAGGGGAACCACGACTGGCTCTCGACGTTGACCTCGGTCTCCGGGTACCACCGCGTGGCGAACACCGCGCTGCACCCCTCGAGGATGACCGCCTCGCGCGAGGAGCCGCTGCGCGAGATGCTGCGCCGCGTGGCCTCGCGTCCGGCGACGGGCGGGACGCTGCTGACGACGATGCCGATGGCCGCGATCACCGGCGCGGACTACGACCGGTTGTGCCGCGAGGTCGCCCGCGAGACGCGGAAGGACGTCGTCCACGTGCCGGGCCGTTCGCTCTCGGGCGACTGGCTCGACGGCTACGACCGCACGCTGGAGGCGCTGGCGCGGCAGCTCGACCTGTCCGGCGGACGGCGCCGTTCCCGGACGGTCGCGATCGTCGGCTACCTGTTCGACCGCAACGAGGCCGACCACACGGCGAACCTGCGCGTGCTCCGGGAGATGTGCGAGGCGCTCGGCCTGGAGCTCGCCGGCGTCTGGTTGTCCGGCGGGCGCTGGGCCGACCTGCGCGACGTCCGGCACGCCGGGACGATCCTGTCGCTGCCCTACGGACGCGCGGCGGCGCGGCGGGTGGCGCGCCGCACGGGCGCCGCGCTCGTCGAGCTGCCGCTGCCGTTCGGCCTGCGCGCCTGCGAGGAATGGATGCGCGTGCTGGGCGAGCGTTTCGGGGTTCTCGCCCGGGCCCGGGCCTACGTCGACCGGCAACTCGCCGACCTCGCCCCGCGGCTGGAATGGCCGATCCCGTTCAGCTTCCAGAACCGGGAGGTGGGGTATGTGGGCGACCCGCACCTGCTGCCCGGCTTCCGCGACATCGTCGAGCTGCTCGGCGCGCGGCTGCGCTTCGCGGTGATCACCAACCGCCCGGCGCACCTGGCCGCCGCGCGTCCGGCGCTGGAAGGGGTCGCGACGCTCCCGTGGCCGAAGCTGAAGGCCTACGTGCACTTCCTCTGCCGGCAACTGCTGGAGCGGGAGCTGCACCTGCTCGTGGCGAACAACTACGGGACGAGCGTTCCGTTGCCGGAGGCGGCGGTGGTCGAGTTCGGTTTCCCGTCGGTCTACGCGCACGCGCTGTACGACCGCCCGTTCCTCGGCTACCCGGGCCTGCTGGCGTTCGTCGACACGCTGGCGAACGCCCTGCGGCAGAACGACCTGGCCCGGGCCCGCGCCGCGGCGCTGGACGCGGACGGCGGCGGCTCATGACGAGCGGCGGGGCGGCCGTGACGGCGCCGGCAGCGGCGCGCCGCGCCGCAGGCGGTCCTTGAGCGCCTCGGTGCGCGC
>JAAZOP010000379.1 GCA_012797735.1 Myxococcales bacterium | reverse complement strand
CCTGGCCCGCGCCGGCCGCGACGGCTGCGAACTGCGCCTGGACGGACCGCGCCCGCCGTGGGTCCCGCCGGGGCCGGGCTGGGTGCTGGAGCCGGCGGGCGGCTTCGAGAACGAACGGGAGGGGTTCGAGGGGCTGCTGCGCCTGCGGCACCGCGGCGACGATCCCCTGGTCGCGGAACTGCTCGGGGTCGCCTCCCCCCGCCGGGAGACGCGCCCGCGGATCGAGCTGCCGGCGCCGCCGTTCCCGGGCGGCTGGCACCCCAGCCAGGCCGCCGCCCTCGAACGGGCCCTCAACGGCGGCCCGCTCGAGCTGGTCCAGGGCCCGCCCGGCACCGGCAAGACAGCCTTCGTCGGCTCGCTCGTCGCCGCGCTGGTCGCCGCCGGCCGTCGCGTGCTCGTCGGCGCCCTGACGCACAACGCCGCCGATCTGGCGGCGCGGCGCGTCGTCGAGGCCGGCGTGACCGACGTGTTGCGGATCGGAGCCCGCGGGGACGCGACCGCGCTGCGCGAGGCGCTGGCCACCGCCGGCCTCGACCCGGACCGCGCGTTCCTCGAGACGTTCGCCCGCCGGGCCCGCGACGCCGGCGCGGTCCGCGCCCGCCTGCTCGAGGCGCGCGTGGTCGTCGCCAACTGCCACCGCCTGGGCCGCTTGCCGTGGCGCCACGAGTTCCGCGCCGGCGGCGACCCGCCGTTCGACGTCGCGGTGCTCGACGAGGCGACGCAGATCCCCGAACCGCTGGCGCTGGCGGCGCTGGCGCTGGCCCGCCGGGCGGTGCTGGTCGGCGCCCCGCGCCAGCTCTCCTGCGTCGAACCCTCGGCCCAGGAATGGCCGCCCGAACCGCCGCCCGACCCGACGCTCGCCGCCGCCGGCCTCGGACCGCTCGACCGCAGCCTCCACGAACGCCTCTGCGCCGTGCGCCCGTCGGCGATGCTGCGCGAGCAGCACCGGATGCACGAGCGGATCATGGCGCTGCCCAACCGCGCCTTCTACGGCGGAACGCTCGAGGCCGCCCCCGACGTGCGCACCCGGCTCCTCGAGATCGACTTGCCCGCCGGCACGCACCGCCCGGCGTGGCTGGAGGCCGCCGTCCGACCCGACGAGCCGCTGGTGCTGGTGGACGTGGCGGGCGGCGCGGACGGCCGCCGTAACGAACGCGAGGCGGAGCGGGTGGCGGAAACCGCCGCGACCCTGCGCCGGGCCGGCCTCGCCGCGGAACAGCTCGGCGTCGTCACCCCCTACCGCGCCCAGGTCGCCCTGATCCGCCGGCGACTGGCGTCCGACCCGGCCCTGGCGCCGATCCTGGTCGACACCGTCGAGCGGTTCCAGGGGGACGAACGGGACGCGATTCTCGTGTCGCTGGTCGGCGCGCGCCCCACCGGCCACCTGGCGCACCCGAACCGGCTCAACGTCACCCTGACCCGCGCCCGCCGCAAGCTCGTGGTCTTCGGCGACGTGGCCGGCCTGTCCGCCGACCCGGTGCTGGCCGAACTGGCGCGCCAGCCCGAAACCACCGTCGTGCGCGCGCCGTGACGCCGGAACCCCTCGCCCGGCCCCGCGCCGCGCCTACAACACCGCCACGACCGAACCGCCGAACGCCAGGACCATCGCCAGCGCCTTGAACGCCGTCATCCGCTCGCGGAGCAGCACCCATCCGAGCAGCACCGTCCAGAGGGTGCTGGACTGGTTGAGCACCGCGGCGGTGCTGGCGAAGGTGTACTTCATCCCCAGGATCCAGACGATCATCGCCAGGTAGGCGCCGAGGACGCTGGCCGGCACCGTGACCCGCCAGGAACGCCCTGGCCGGAAGCAGCGCGCGATCGCCGAGCGCAGCGCGGGGCGCACCAGCCCCTGCCCGGCCAGGAACACGATCCCGCCCAGCAGGCGCACGAAGGCGGCCCACCACGGGTCGGAACGGTCGAGCACCGGCTTGGCGTAGACGATGGCGACCGCCATCAGGAAGTTCGCCAGCGCGCCGAGCAGCACGCCGGTGAGCGCCCGGCGCGGCTCCGGGCGCGGCCCGGCCGGACGCGGCTGCCAGGTGGACAGCACGATCGCACCGACCATCATTGCCGTGGCCAGCAACAACAGCGGGCCGATCGACTCGCGCAGGTAGACGAACGACGCGAAGACGGTGAACGGCGCGTAGAGCGCGCTGACGATCGCGTTGCCCCCCGCTCCCAGCCGGTTGAGGCTGGCCAGGAACAGCGAGTCCGCGATGCCGATCCCGACGGCCCCGCTGGCCAGCAGCACCAGCCACTCCCGCCACGTCTGGTCGGACGGCGCGAACGACACGCCGGCGATCGGCAGCGTCGCCGCGAACAGCAACAGCGCCACCGTGTTCTTGAACACATTGAGCGCCACGGGCGGGACGTGCTCGCCGCTCTTGCGGAACAGGATCGTCGCCCCGGACCACAGGACCGCGCAGGCCAGGGAGAAGAACTCGCCGGACGGCAGAAGGCTCAAGTCACCGCCCGCAGGTCCCCGCCCCGGTGCTCGGATGGGCGAACGCACCGCTCGGGTCGAGTCTCGCCGGCGGGCGCGGCGGCCCGCCGGCCCGGCACAACCCAGGCTCGCCGTCCGGACCGAGCACCAGCAGCTCGTGCGGGCTGCGCGAAACCGCCAGCACTCGGTTCCCGGGCGCCAGCGCCAGCCGCGCCGAGACCCGGCCGCGCGCGTCGTGGATCACCGCGAGCGCCCCGCCCTCCCCGCGCCGCTCCTCGTGCGCCAACCGCTCGTTGCCGAACCGGATCGCCTCGCCCGCCGACGGAATCCAGCCGTCCGCAAAGGCGAACGGCCTCCCGTCCGGCGCACCGGGCACCAGCACCGGCTCCCCGGCCGCCGTCACCCCGAGCGCCGAGCGGCCCAACGGCCCGAGGTACGCGATGGGCTCCGGATGGACCGCCGACTCGAGCCGCCAGCGACCGCCGCTCGAACCGACCGCCAGCCGCCAGTCGAAGAGGTTGTCCGCGGCCGGCGCGCCCGTGGCCGTCCGCACCACCACGCCCCCGGCAGGCGATTCCGCGCCGAAATACGCCGCCGCCAGCACCACTCCTTGCGGATACCCGTGCAGCAGCACCTCGGGACGAAGCCCGGGCGCCGGACGCGGCAGTTCGAGCGCCGGGGCGCCGTCGCTCCCCGGCGCGCCCGCGGCATTCACCGGGATCAGCCGTCCGCGGGTCGCCGTCACCGCCCGCAATCGCAGCGACAGTCCTTCCGGACCCGACGGACCATAGGCGACGAGGAAACGGTCGCCGTAGGAAGCGACCGCCCCCGCCGGGTCCCCTCCGGCCGGACGCCGCGGGTCGGGCCAGCCCGGCAACGCGACGGCCAACAGGTCGGGCGGATCGCCGGCCACCAGGATCAGCACGAACCCGTCGTCCACGCCGTACAGCAGCGCCGCCACGCCGCCGGCGAGCGCGGCGTCCAGGAAGGTCCGACCCTCGACGGCCGCCACGCTCCAGACCGGCTCGCACGGACGTTCCGCCGTCGGATCCTGGACGGCCGCGTCCTCCGATCCTCCCGCCGCCGTCTCCGGCTGCGGGGAGGTCGCCTCCACCGTCTCGACGGGAGGCGGGGGAGGAGAGGCATCGGCGGCCGGAGGCGGAGACTTCCGCCCGCAACCCGCCGCGATCACCAACAGAACCGGAACGAAGATGCGGTGCGACACGGCCCTGGACCTCGGGGCGCAGGATTGTCATACTTGCGCGGCGGAGGTCAAGCCGATGAGGATCGGGAGACGAAACCTGCCGTTCCACACCACGATGCTCGTCACGCTGGCCGGCCTGGGCGCGGCCCTGGCGGCCGTCCACGGCGCGTGCGCCACCGAGGGTGACGACCAGGACAACGGCTCCGGCTGCACGCTGGAGTCCTGCCTGTCGTCCTGCCTCGCCGAAGGCCTGCCCGGCGGCCGCTGCAACGCTGAAGGCCTGTGCCTGTGCGACCCGCCGCCGCCCGATGCCGACGCCGACGCCGAGGACGACGCCGAGGACGCGCCCGACGAGACGCCGGATCGCACCGACGTGCGCGACGTGCGGGAGGACGGCCGGGTCGACGGCGAGATCACCGACGGCGAAACCACCGACGGCGAAACCACCGACGGCGAAATCACCGACGGCGACACGACGGACGTCCCGGAGGACGTGGCCGGGCCGGAAGACTCGGGACCGCGCTGCTCGACCGTGGCCACCGCCTGGACCTTCAACGCGGGCGCCACGGGCTGGACGCACGAGGCGATCCTCGCGCCGCCCTCGGGCAGCTTCGACCCATGGGAACTCGGCACGCCGACCACCGGTCCCGCGGCATGCCACGGCACCGCCACCACCAACCAGTGCTGGGGAACCGGTCTCGATTCCCCCTACCCGGCCTGCCAGCGCGGCGCGCTCCGCTCGCCGACCCGCGACCTCTCCCCTTGCGCCGTGGGCGCGTACACCGTCGAGCTGGTCTTCTGGCACTGGCACGACTTCGCCGCCGCCGCCGGGTCGCTCGACGGCGGCCTCGTCGAACTGTCCGGCGACGACGGCGCCACCTGGACCGCCGTCGCTCCCACCGGAGGCTGGGACGGCACGATCGACATGGACGCCGGGTGTGACGGTACGTTGTACACCGACGGGCGCGACGGGTTCGTCCGCAGTTCCGGCCGCTGGGTCCAGGAAACGATTCCGATTCCCGCCGAACTGCGCACCGCGCAGTTCGCCTTCCGCTTCGTCTTCGGGAGCGACGCCGCCAACCAGGCGGCCGGTTGGTTCATCGACGACGTGGCGATTCAGGTGCGCTGACCCCATGACCGGCAAGAGAGTCATTCGCGTCGTCGCCGCCGTCATCGAACGGGACGGACGCTACCTCATCACCCAGCGCCGCTCGACCGGCGTCTTGCCGCTGCTCTGGGAGTTCTGCGGCGGCAAGGTGGAACCCGGCGAGTCCGACCCGGCGGCCCTCCGCCGCGAGATCCTCGAACGGCTCGGCGTCGCCGTGAAGGTCGGCAACCTGCTCTCGTTCGTCCGCCACCCGTACGAACACTACGAAGTCGAACTGTACCTCTACGAGTGCACGCTGCTGGAGGACAACCTGCAGAAGCTCGGCGTGGCCGACTGGCGCTGGGTGCGCTCCGACGAGTTCCGCCAGTACACGTTCACCCCCGCCGACGAGGCCTCGATGGCCAAGCTCCTCGGCCTCGAGCCGGACGCCACGAGCTGAGGTGCCGGCCGAGCGGCCGGCCGCACCGACCGCTTCCGGCGCCGCCGCGGCGCCGGCCGGGGAGCGCCTCGCCGAGCCCGGGGGGCCCGAGCGCGCCTCGTTCGACGCCGCCGGGCT
>JAAZOP010000378.1 GCA_012797735.1 Myxococcales bacterium | reverse complement strand
GGACGCGGACGCCGACGCGGACATCCCCGACTGGGTGGACGCGCCGGACACGGACGCCGATGCGGACATTCCCGACTGGGTGGACACGCCGGATACGGACGCCGATGCGGACATCCCCGACTGGGTGGACACGCCGGATACGGACGCCGATGCGGACAGCCCCGACTGGGTGGACGCGCCGGACACGGACGCCGACGCGGACAGCCCGGACGTGACCGACCGACCGGACGTGCCGGACGTGGTGGACGTGACCGACCGACCGGATGTGCCGGACGTGGTGGACGTACCGGACACGGTGGACATCGCCGACCGACCGGACGTGCCGGACGTGGTGGACGTACCGGACACGGTGGACATCATCGACCGTCCGGACACGCCGGACGTGGTGGACATCGTCGACCGCCCGGATCTCCCGGACACGGTGGACGTCATCGACCGCCCGGACACGTCAGACGTGGTGGACATCGTCGACCGCCCGGATCTCCCGGACACGGTGGACGTCATCGACCGCCCGGACACGCCGGACGTGGTGGACGTCCCGGACGTGGTGGACATCGTCGACCGACCGGATTTCCCGGACACGGTGGACATCATCGACCGTCCGGACACCGCCGAGGACGGCGATGTGGCCTGCACGCCGATCGCCACCTGGGAGCGCTACTGCGGCAACGGGCGGGACGACGACTGCGACGGTCGAACGGACTGCGCCGATGAGGAGGACTGCTCGTACGCCCCGGAGTGCTGCGTGCCGACCGGTCCCGAGATCTGCACGAACGGGTTGGATGACGATTGCGACCGGAACTACGACTGCGACGACGACGATTGCTGGGCGCACCCGTGGTGCTGCGTGCCGACCGGCGCGGAGGTGTGCAACGACCGCCTCGACAACGACTGCGACGGCACCACCGACTGCTCGGATCGCGACTGCCGGCGCAGCCCGATCTGCTGGGGGTGCACGCCCGAGGTGTGCACGGACGGGGTCGACAACGACTGCGACGGCGACACCGACTGTTCCGACGGCGACTGCCTGATGGCGCCGGCGTGCTGCGTGCCGGCGCCCGAGCAGTGCTGGGACGGCGTGGACAACGACTGCGACGGCCTGACGGACTGCAGCGACACCTGGGACTGCGCGGAAGACCCGTCGTGCTGCTGGATGAACCCCGAGATCTGCGACGACGGAATCGACAACAACTGCGACGGCGCCACCGATTGCGCCGACTGGGCCTGCATGTACGACCCGATCTGCGGACCCGACACCTGCGATCGGGCGATCGATGTCGGCACGGGCGGCACCTTCTACGGCAGTACCGCGGCCCTGCACGACGACTACCAGGGGACGTGCGCCTCGTCCACCAGCCCCGACGCGGTCTACGTCGGCTCGGTGCCGTTCCGGATGCGCGTGCGGATCGATACCGTCGGCTCGAGCTACGACACGGTGCTCTACGTGCGCCAGGACAGCTGCTACGGGCCGGAAGTGGGTTGCGACGACGACGCCGGCGGCGGCCTCACCTCGCGGCTCGAGCTGAACCTCGCCGCGGGGACCTACTACATCTTCGTCGATGGCTGGGCCGGCGCCAGCTCCGGCGACTACGTCCTCAACGTCACCCCGCTCTGGTTCTGATCGCGCGCCCCTCGTTCGAACGGCGGCGCACCCCGAGACGGGCGGCCGCGCCGCCGGTTCCGGCACATGCCCTCCCGCATGCTATACTGCGACCCATGATGGGGAAGGATATCGAGAGGAATCGGGCCGCCCGGTGGTTGGTGGTGCTCGCGCTCGGCGCCGGCTGCGCCGCCGGCGCGGACGACGACAACGTCCTCGACGTCCGCGAGACGTCCGACGCGATCGACGGCGACGCCCCGCCGGCGGACCTGGGCGAGACCGAGGACGGGCCGGACGGCGATGCGGATGCCGGCGCCGACGCCGACGCCGACACGACGGACGTCGTGCCCGACGGCCCGCCCTGCACCACCACGGCCGAGTGCGACGACTACGACCCGTGCAACGGCCTCGAGACCTGCGTCGCCGGACACTGCGCCACCGGCCCGTCGCCCTGCGACGACGGCATCGCCTGCACCACCGACGCCTGCACCGCGACGGCCACCAGCTACACCTGCGAGCACATCCTGGTGCACACGGCGTGCCCCGAGTTCGAGCTGTGCCGGCCGGACGTCGGCTGCATCGAGATCCCGTGCACGACCAGCGAGGACTGCGACAACGGCAACGACTGCGACGGACGGGAGACCTGCCACCCGACCGTCGCCCTCTGCATGGCCGGCCTGCCGATGATCTGCGAACTGCCCCACGCCCGCTCGCGCTGCGTGGCCGGCGAGTGCGTGTTCATCGAATGCCTGCCGGGTTGGTGGAATCTCGACGGCGACACGAGCAACGGCTGCGAGGTGGCGTGCGACCACGACCCGCGCGGGATGACCGACGAGCCCGACGACGGGTTCGAGGACCAGAACTGCGACGGAATCGATGGCACCGTCGAGGACGGCGTGTTCGTCGCCGACGACGGCTCGGCCTTCGTCTCGGGCACCCGCGACGATCCGTTCAACAGCATCAACGCGGGGATCCAGGCGGCCCGCGCGGCGGGACTCCGTTTCGTCTACGTCTCCGCGGGCAACTATCTCGAGGCCGTCTCGCTGGCCGACGGCGTCCAGGTCCACGGCGGCTACCTGCGCCGCTCGGGCTGGACCCGCGACGGCACCCTGGCCGTCGTCCGCGGCCCGCGCACCGGCGCCCTGCTCGCCGACAGCCTGACCACCGGCGCCCTGGTCGAGTACCTCCGGATCGAGAGCGCCGATGCGTTGGTCCCCGGCCAGAGCTCGCACGCCGTCGTGCTCTCCTCGGCCCGCGGCGTTCGCATCCGCCGCAGCGAGATCGTCGCCGGCAACGGCGCCGCCGGTGCCCCGGGCCTCAACGCCGGCGCCGCCGGCCCCAACGGCGGCAACGGCGTCAGCGGGCCGGCCGGCTACGAGGACGACAGCTACTTCTACTGTGCCGGCAACACGCCCGACCCGCCCGCCTACCAGGAGGGCGGCGCCGCCTGCGCCGCGGGCGTCTCCAACGCCGGCGGCACCGGCGGCAGGGCCTGCAAGACGAACAGCGGCCCGTGCGCCGGGAATCCCGGCGGCACCGGCGGAGCGGGCGACGTCACCGGCGGCGCCGGCGGCACGCCCGTCTCCGGCGGCGTCGGCGCCTCGATCGGCATCCTGCTCATCGCCAGCGAACTGGCGACCGAGGCGGT
>JAAZOP010000377.1 GCA_012797735.1 Myxococcales bacterium | reverse complement strand
TCGCGCGCGGCGTCGAGCCGCGGGGCCCGAGGCGGCTCGCGGCAGGCGGGGGCGGCCAGCGCGAGGCCGGCGAGAGCGAGCCAGCCGGCGGCGGCGCGCGCCATCTCAGAGCTTGCGCTCGGCCAGCCAGCGGTTGGTGAACCGCTCCGAGGCGTTCCAGTTGGCGACGAGTTCCTCGGCGAGGAACTTCTCGACCTTGCCCCCGACGAGCAGGATGTCGACGCGCACGTCCATCTCGACGACACGGACCATCTTGTCCGGACCCGACGGTTCGGCCCGGATCGAGCCGGTGATGCTGATCTTGTCGGTCATCATCGAGGTGATCGTGTGGAAGCGGTAGACGCCGTCGGCCGCGGTCCACGTGCCGACCTCCTCGTAGGAGATCGTACCGGACACCAGCTTGCGGATCAGTTCCGGGGCCTTCTGGGGCGGCGTCACCCGCACCCGGCGTTCGACGCGGTCGGGTCCCTCGCGCAGTTCGAGCACCTCGTAGGACGGGAACTGCATGTCCCGCAGGAACAGCGCCTCGTTGTACGCGCGGTCGAAGAACACCTTCTTCCAGTAGGTTTCCGGGGTGCAGTCGAGCGTGTGGCGGACGGACACTTTCATTTCCAGCCTCCGTGCATGCGGCTCCGCGCGTCGCGCCGGGTCCGGGCGGCCCTACTCGGGTCCCTGCTCCTCGTCGGATGATCCCGTCGCCGACGTCCGCGAGGCGCGGTTGCGCGGCGCCAGGCTCTTGATGCGCGTCAACACGATCGTGATGTTGTCCTCGCCGCCGGCCTCCAGCGCCGCGGTGACGAGGGACTTGAGGGAACGCTCGAGGTCGTACTCGTTCTCGCGGAGCAGCTGGAGGATCCGGGCGTCGTTCACCATGCCCGACAGCCCGTCGGAGCACAGCAGGTAGATGTCCCCCGCCTGCGCTTCGACCTGCTTCAGATCGACCTTGACCTCTTCCTGCATCCCCAGCGCCCGGGTGATCACGTTGCGGGGCAGGGCGGCCAGCCGTTCCTCGCCCAGTTCGGGCATGCTCTGCGCGTACTCGTTGTACAGCGAATGATCGACCGTGAGCTGCTCGATCGAGTCGTTGCGGATCCGGTAGCAGCGCGAGTCGCCGACGTGGCAGATGTAGAGGCGGTTCTTCGAGCGGGAGGCGATGACGGCGACGATCGTGGTGCCCATCCCCTGCTGCTGGCTCTGGCTGCGGGCCTGCCGCAGGATCGCCGCGTTGGCGAGCTGGATCGCCGTGAGCAGCCGGTTCTCCTCGAAGGTGATCGTCGGGTCGAAGCGGTACGGCCAGGTCGAATCGCCGCTCTCGGAGGCCCGGAAGAACTCGGCGATCGTGCGGACGGCGAGCCCGCTGGCGATGTCGCCGGCCCGATGGCCGCCCATGCCGTCCGCCACCAGGACCAGGTCCGCCTCCGGCATCAACAGGAAGGCATCCTCGTTGTGCTCCCGTTCGAGCCCCACGTCGGTGATGCCAACCGCCTCGAGTTCCATCCCGGCGCTCCCCGACCCCCGGGTCGGCGAGCGGAAGCTTAGAACGAGCCGCGACGCGGAGGCAACAACGGAATCGGTCCCGCCGTTCGTCTGGGGATCGGGCTACGCGGGCCCCCCGTGCGCGGGTCGGGGCAGCGGCCGTCGCGCGGTGACCGCATGCCGCGCCGTATCGGGCGGCGCGACGGAGGCGAGGAGTCCGGCGGCGGCCGGGGACGTGGTGAGAGTCCGCGGCGCAACGATGTCGAGCCGCGCCGCGGCGGCCGGCTGCGACGACTCGGACGACCCGCTCGACTCCGTCCAGCGCGGGGCGACGTCGTGGACGCGGGTGGCGGCGAGCAGTGCGCCGTAGAGGAAGAGCAGGGCGACGAGCGACGCGGCCTGGACGAGGAGCGTCGGCGACGGGCGGCGCGCGCGGGGCCGCGGCGCGAGCCGGGCGACCGGCGCG
>JAAZOP010000376.1 GCA_012797735.1 Myxococcales bacterium | reverse complement strand
CGCCGCGGCCCGCAACGCCGGGACCTCGCCCCGCCGCGACGCCGGAACGACGGCGGCCCGCGACGCGGCGACGTCGCCCCGCCGCGACACGGGCGGCGTGGGCATCATCGTCAACTACGACGAGGAGTGACGGTGGCGACGCGCGTCCCTTGACGCCGTACCGCCCGGACGGCCATGCTACGTTTGCGATGCGGCGCATGGCGGCATGGCGACGGTTCCTCACGGCGGCTCGGCCCCTGCTGGTCGTGCTCGTGGCGGCCCTTCCCGCGGCCGCGACCGCCGACGGCGAAGTCTCGGCGGCGGACCGGCAGGCGGCGCGGGAGCTGTTCCAGGCCGGCGTCGCGCTCGCCCAGGAGGGCGACCTGCCCGGCGCGATCGAGAAGTTCCGCGCCTCGTACGAGCGCAATCCCCGGCCGGTCGTGCTCTTCAACATCGGCACCCTCCAGCAGGAGCTCGGCGACAGAGCCGGCGCTCTCGAAACGTTCCGGCGCTATCTCGAGGTGGGGGGCGAGGAGATCGATCCCGAACGGCGCGAACAGGTCGAGACGCTCGTCCATGACCTGGAACGCGAGTTCACCTTCGTCGAGATCGCCGTCGACGAGACCGGGGCGAGCGTCCTGATCGGCGGACGCCCGGTCGGCTCGACACCCCTCGCGGCCCCCGTGCCGGTCCTGCCCGGCGTGATCGAGGTCCGCGTGCGCAAGGAAGGGTTCGACGAGGCGGTGATGATGGTCCCTGTTCCGCCCGGCGAGACGACGCGGGTCGAGGTGACGCTGGCGCGGGCCGGCCAGGCCGGCGGAGAGGCCGGCGGCGGAGAGGCCGGCGGCGGAGAAGCCGGCGGCGGAGAAGCCGGCGGCGGAGACGAGAACGGCGGCGAGATCGTCTGGTGGAAGGAGTGGTGGTTCTGGACCGCGGTCGGTGCGGTGGTGCTGGGTGCGAGCGTGACGACGGGCGTGCTGCTGGCCCCGGACGAGCCGGGCGCGGAGACGCCTGCGGTCTGGTCGGTGTACGGCCGGTGATGGCGGACGCGATGGCGGTGCGCAACGACGATGCGGCGACGGAACGGAACGGCGGCCGAACGGCGGGGACGCCCGGCTGGACCGGCCGGCGCGTGACGTCCTGGCTGCTCGCCGCTGCGGGCGCCGTCGTCCTGGGCGGACCCGCGGCCGGTTGCGGCGGCGGCGAAGGCCCGCCCAAGGTCCGGCTGATGATCCACGTCGCGGCGGGCGTGCCGGGCCGCGACGCGATCGATGCCGTCGAGGTCACGATCACGGCGTCGCGCACCGACGGCCAGCCGGCCCTCGCGCTCTGCGAGCCGAGCACCTGCCGGTTGCCGACGAGCGGAGGCGCGGCGTTGCCGCTCGCCGTCGATTTCTACCGCGGCGCGAACTACGACGCATTGGCCCTGTTCCGCGTCGTCTGGCGCTCCGGCAGCGTGGCGGTGGCGACGCGCGAGGTCGCCGTCCCGTGGCCGGACGCGGGTACCCGCTGGGTCTACGTGACGCTCGAGGCTCCCTGTCTCGCCTACGCCTGCCCCGCCGGCTCCCAGTGTCTGGTCGAGGCCGGCGCGCCGCTGTGCGTCTCGGTCCCGTTTCCAGGGGCCTTCACCGACCCGTCCCTGGTCGACCAGGGCGTGCCGTGCGGCCGGGACGACGCGCCGGCGGTCTGCCCGGAACTGGATGCCGGCACCGACGCCGACGCGGACGTCCCGGAGGACGACGCGGGAACGGACGCGCCGGACGACGCTTCCGCGGTCTGCGAACCCCTCGACGGACCGTGTCCCGAGGGGATGGTCTGGGTTCCGGAGGGCCCGTTCACGCGCGGTTCCGATCCCGGAGAAGGCCGCGGCGATGAGGAACCCGAGCACACGGTGGAGCTGTCGGGGTTCTGCATCGACCAGACCGAGGTGACGAATCGGCGTTACCTGCTGTGCATGGACGCCGGCGCGTGCGAGGAGCCGGACAACGGGCCGTACTCCAACCGCAGGCCCGACTACCTCTACTCGGCGACCTACGCCGAGTACCCCGTCGTCAATCTGCAGTGGAGCCAGGCCGCCGACTTCTGCGCCTGGGAGGGCAAGCGCCTGCCGACGGAGGCCGAGTGGGAGAAGGCCTGCCGCGGGGGCTGCGAGCGCGCCGGCATGCCGACCGCGTGCGACGACCTCGACGAGCGGACCTATCCGTGGGGCGAGGCGGCGGCGACGTGCGACCTGGCGAACTACAACGCCTGCCTGATGTGGAACGGCATGGACAACGACACCGACCGCGTCGCTGCGCGGCCCGCCGGCGCCCAGCCGGACTACTGCATCTTCGACCTCGGCGGCAACGTCGAGGAGTGGGTGGCCGACTGGTACGCCGCCGACACCTACGCGCTCTGCGCGGCCGATCCCGCCGGATGCATCGACCCGACCGGCCCGGCGGCGACGACCGAGCGGGTCGTGCGCGGCGGCGGGTTCTTCGACGCCGCACCGCTGCTCCGCTGCGCCCGCCGGCACCCGGTCGCCGCCTCCGAGCGCAGCCCGCGGATCGGCTTCCGCTGCGCGCTGACGCCGGCGGCTCCCTGACGCGGCGCCGCCGAGACCGGGCCCGCCCGCGCCGTCGGCGCGACACCGGGAGTGGGTTCCTTCGACGCCGCGGCGAATCTTGCGGCCCGGGTTGTCGAGGCGCGGACGGACCGGTATGCTCTCCGACCGTTCGCCGGGTGGAGCACGCAGATGCGCATCGAGGAACGGAGCGTACGTCGGGCCTGCGAGCGGGCGGAGGAACACCTGCTGGCCCGCCGGCGCGACGACGGCGGCTGGAACGAGGAGATGGTCTGGTGCCCGGCGCTCACGGCTTGCGCCGTGCTCGCCCACCACGCCTGCGGCCGGCCGCTGGACGCCCGCGACCGCGACGCCGTGTTGCGCTACTTCGACCGCTGGCAGCTTCCCGACGGGTCGTGGGGCCTGCACCCGGCCTCGCCGGGCTACCTGTACGCCACGACGCTCTGCTACGTCGCCGCCCGGCTCGCCGGGCGGCCGCCGGACCATCCGGCCGCCGCCCGGGCCCGCGCCTGGGTTCTGCGCCGCGGCGGCCCGCTCTGGGCCCCGACCTGGGCCAAGGCCTGGCTCGCCGTCGCCAACCTGTACGACTGGGACGGCCTGCCCGCCCTGCCGCCCGAGCTGTTCCTTCTTCCCTCGTGGCTGCCGTTCCACCCGTCGCGGTTCTACTGCCACACCCGGATGATCTACCTCGCGTTGAGCGTCCTCTACGCGCTGCGGTTCCGCATGCCGGAAGACCCGCTGGTGCGCGACCTCCGCGCGGAACTCTACCCGCAGGGATGGGAGGGCGTGCGCTTCGCCGACCACCGGACCACCGTGACGCCCGGCGACGTGTACGTCGAGCCGACGGGACTGCTCCATGCCGCGTACGGCGCCTTGCGCGCCGGCGAGCGCGCGACGACGGCGGCGTTGCGGCGCCGGGCGGTCGCCCGGCTGCTGGAGGAGATCCGCTACGAACAGCGACAGTCGGGCCAGGCGGCCCTCTCGCCCGTCTCCGGCCTGCTCAACGCCGTCGCCCTGCACGCCGCCGACCCGGACGGTCCCGGCGCCGCGGAGGCGCTCGAGGGGATGCGGGCCTGGCGGTGGGACGACGAGACCGAGGGGCTGCGCTGGGCGGGCTCGCTCTCCCACACCTGGGACACCGCGTTCGCGATCCAGGCGCTGTGCGCCTCCCCCCAGGCCGCGCGGCACGCGGACGTCCTGCGGCGCGCCTCGCGCGCGCTGCTCTCCTACCGCGTGACGGAGGACCCGCCGGATCCGGAGCGGCACTGGCGCTCCGTCGGGCGCGGCGGCTGGTGCTTCACCGACGGCCGCCACGGATGGCCGGTTTCCGACTGCGCCGCCGAAGCGCTCGACGCGCTGCTGGCGGCCCGGCGATGGACCGGCGAGCCGCTGCCCCGGACGGTCCGCGCCGAGGCGGTGCGGTTCGTGCTCAGCCGCCGCGACGCCTCCGGCGGCTTCTCGTCCTACGAGGAGCGCCGCGGCAGCCCGGCGCTCGGCCGGCTCAACCCCTCCGAGATGTTCGACGACTGCATGATCGACCGCGCCTACGTCGAGTGCACCGGTTCGTGCGTGCGCGCGCTGATCGCCGCGACGCGCGACGGGGATCTGGAGGAGACCGCCGACGCGCACACCGCGGTGCGCCGCGCCGTCCGGTACCTCCGGGCGGAACAGCAGCCGGACGGGATGTGGCGACCGGCCTGGGGCGTCTACGGCACCTACGCCGCGTTCCATGCGCTGTCGGCGCTGCGCGCGGCCGGCGTGCCGGCCGGCGACCCCGCCGTCGCCGCCGGCGTCCGCTGGTTGACGGAGCGCCAGCGCGACGACGGCGGCTGGGGCGAGGACTGGCGCTCGTGCCTGGAACGCCGTTCCGTCCCCGCCGCCGAAGCCTCGGCGACGCAGACCGCCTGGGCCCTCCTGGCGCTCGACGCGGCCGGCGTTCCCCCGGAGCACCGCGCCGTCCTGCGCGGCGTCGGCTGGCTGCTCGAGCACCAGCAGCCCGACGGCGCCTGGCCGCTCGGCCAACCCTCCGGCGTCTTCATGAACACCTCCCTCCTGCACTACAAGCTCTATCCGGTCGTCTTTCCGCTCTGGGCCCTGGGACGGGCGGCGCGAGCGGCGGGGCGCTGAGGACCGGCGCGGAGGCGCGACGATGTGGCTGTTCGACATGCGCGGACCCTGGGACGCCTTCCATGCCCGCCTGTTCGACCTGGTGGTCGCGCGGCGGATCGCCTCGCTCTACGAACGGCTGGCCGACCGGCTCGCCCCGCGCCTCCCCGCCGCCGGCCGGATCCTCGACGTCGGGTGCGGCGCCGGACGCCCGACCGCGCAGCTCGCCCGCCGCCTGCCGCAGGCGCGCTTCGTGGGGGTCGATCTGTCGACGACGCAGATCGCCCTCGCCCGCCGGGAACACGCCGCGCAACCGAATCTCGAGTTCCGCGCCGGCGACGCGCTGGCCCTCCCGTTTCCCGACGGGTCCTTCGATGCCGCGCTGAGCCTCGCTTCGATCAAGCACTGGCCCGACCCGCAGCGCGGCGTGCGCGAGATGGTGCGGGTCGTCCGCCCCGGCGGCATCGTCTTCGTGCTCGAGGCCGACCGCGAGTGCACCCGGGAGACGGCGGAGCGTTTCGTCCGCCGCTGGCGCTTCGTCCCGCCCCCGGCGGTACCCCTGCTCGCCCGGTACTTCCTGCAGTTCCCGGTCCGCCAGGGGTGCACCGCGGCCGAACTGCGCCGGCGGCTCGAGGAAGCCGGCGCGGTCCGGGTCGAGGCGGTCCGCGACGAGCAGGACCCGGCGGCCTACGCCTGGGGTCTCGTCCCGGAAGCGGCGCCCGGCGACGGAGCGGAGGTGATGTGATGGGTTCGCCCGGCGACGTCCCTCGCCTGCCGCCCGATCGCCACCCCCTCGGCGCGCTCCAGGAGCGCCACGGACGCGCCTGGACCCGCGTCGTCGGCCTTCCGCTCCTCGCGCTCCTCCTGCCTCTCGCCGGCACCGCCCTGGTCCTCGCCGCCCGCCACCTCCCCGGGATCGACCGCGACACCGCCGGCAAGGCCTGGTTCGTGCTGGCCGGGGCGCTCGCCGGCGCGGCGATCCTCCTGTGGGCCTGGTGGCGCGACATCGGCCTCGGGGTGGACGTGCACGAACGGGGTTTCGTGCTGCACCGGCGGGGCCGGGCCTGACGATGGACTGGTACGTGCCGTACAACGCGATGCCGAATTCCCACCTGCTGCTGGCGCTGCTCGCCCAGCGCGCCCCGTTCGAGACCTGAGCGACGGAGGGACCGTCGAGAGGAGGCCGGCCATGCGCACCATCATCACCCCCGCAGCGATCGCGCTCGCCGCGTTGGCGGGCTGTCCGGCTCCGCCCGTCACCGGATCCGGAGGCACGGAGGCTGGTGCGCCCGCCGCCGGGCCGGCCCTCGGCGTGCTGCCGGCCGGGCTGTACTTCCGCAACGGCTACCTGCGCTACGCGACCGCGCGTGAATGGCCCGATCCCACCTGCGCCGCGGCGCTCGGGCCGTTCGCCGACGAGGCCGCCGCCGGCGAGGCGCTCCGGCGCGCCGAACCGGCGGCCGCCGGACCGGGCTACCCCTTGGTGCTGCACACCGACGAACTGCGACTCGCCGACCGCGACGCCGACGGCGTCGTGATCGTCCTCGGGCTGTACGCCGACGCCGAGGAAGCGCGGGCGCTCGTCGCCGCCAGCGGCCTGGCCGAAGCACGCGTGCTGCCGCTGATGGACTACGAATCCTCGCTCTCGGTCGAGAGCCGGACGGCGCCGGACGGCACGGACCGATTCGGACCGGCCCGCCACGTCGTGCGGATCGCGCCGGGTCCGGCCGTGCCCGCGTACTCGCGCCCGGCCATCGAGGAGCTGCGGGCGCGGCGCGAGACCGACGCCGCCGGACCCGCGGTCGCGCCGGCCTGCCACCTGCCGGCGGGGAGCTGGTTCGTGGTGAGCGACGACGAGCTGTGGGAGGTCGGCCGCGAGTGGGCGCCGGTGCGGTGCGGGGACCAACCGGCCTTCGTCCCCTGGACCTCGACCCTGCTCGAGACCCTGGTCGAACCGCTCGACGGCGGCGGCTGGCGGATGGTGCAGGTCGGCGACGTCTCGTGCGACGTGCCGTGCTTCTGCGAATGGCCGGTGCGGGAGGACGGATCCCGCGCGGTCGAGGGGAACGACCCGGCGAGCGGCTGTTGCTGCCCGCCGGTCTGCGCCGGCGGCGGCTGTTCCTAGCGCGCCGGGCGCGGCTCCACCCCGAGCAACGGCAGGACCACCTCGCGGACGACGAAGCGGGTGTACTTGCGGGCCCCGTCGCGGTTCATGTGATCGCCGTCGGTGAAGTCCGCGTCGGTCGTCACCGGGTTGCGCAGGTGGTCGTGGAACGGCACGCCGCGGGCCGCGCAGACCGCCCGCACCCGCGCGAGGTACTCGTCGTAGATGCTGTCCGGGCCGTAGATCTCGAGCAGCGCCGAGGCCGAGGTCGTGTTGACGACGGCGACCGCCACGCCGGCCTCCCGCAGGCGGCGCAGCGCGGCGTCGAGATACCCCAGCATCTCCCCGCCGACCGCGGCCGCCGGCCGCGAGAGCTCGGTCCGATACCCGTTGGCCCGGCTGCGCGCCCGCTCGGCCTGGACCCCCGGCGGCACGCGCCCCAGCGCCTGGAAGCCCTTCTCGCCCATCACCGCCGGAGGCCCGGGCCACTGGCGCTCGAACACCAGCCGCACCAGCCGGCCGCGGTAGGCCAGTGCGCGGAACAGGTTCGACGTGAACACGTCCAGGATGTCCTCGACGCGCGCCCCCGCCGCGACCATCCACGGAAGGTCCCGCCAGGCGTACAGCGTGTGCAGCGATTCCCGCGACAGCGTCGGCTCGATGCGCGTCGAGACCATGTACGGGCTGACGAACAGCAGCACGACCCGCGGCGGCGGCCTGCGCGACAGCGCCAGGCCGGCCAGCGCCAGTTGCGCCATGGGCGGCGCCCCCGACAACCCGAGGTTGTAGGCCGAGAGCGACAGGCCCGCTTCGGCCAACGCCTCCTCGGCGGCCGCCGGGTCGAGCGCATGCAGAGTGCGGGAGTCGCCGATGAACACGACGTCCGGCGGACGCTCGAGCTTCGCGTACTCGATCGGTCGGAGACGGTAGTGGTTCTCCCGGTCGAGCGCGCCGCGCAGGGCGCTGGTGCGGAAGGCGACGTCGAGGCCGGCCAGCACGGCGAGGCAGACCAGGACGGTGACGAGCAGGTCGAGGGCGCGGCCCGGGCGCTCGGCGGCCGCGGCCGGCGACGTCGTGTCGCCCTGCCCTCCCTCGCCCGTCGCGGTCCGTCCCTCCGCCGTCATCCCTCCGCCTCTCCGTCAGAACATCACGTAGTAGAAGGCCGCCGGCGGGGCGGCGAACCAGAACAGCGCGAGGATCAGGGCGGCCCAGAGCAGGCCGCGCAACGCGGGCGTGAGGGCGCGGTAGGCCCGCATCGGCGCGTCGCCGGCGACCAGCGCGTGGCCGGCGGCGACCACGGCCAGCGCCACGAGGGCGCTGCGGAACTCCGCGAGGCCCGCGACCGCGAACGGCCCGGCGAACATCGCCCGGAGCACGCGGCCGGCCGCGCGCAGCGAGGCGGCGCGGAAGAAGACCCAGGCGAAGTTCACGCACAGCAGCGTCAGCAGGGCGCCGCCGACCTTCCAGGGCCACGACGCGCGCAGGCGCACGAAGCCGGGCCGGTTCGCCACGAGGTCGCGGAACGCGCGATGCAGCGCCAGCAACGCGCCGTGGAGCAGCCCCCAGACGACCATCGTCCAGGCGGCGCCGTGCCACAGCCCGGCGATCGCCATCGTCGCCAGGAGGTGGAGGTACGTGCGCAGCCGGCCGCGGCGCGAGCCGCCGAGCGGGATGTAGACGTAGTCCCGGAGCCAGAACGACAGGCTGATGTGCCAGCGCCGCCAGAACTCGGCGATGTTCGTCGACAGGTACGGCAGCCGGAAGTTGAGCGGCAGGTCGAAGCCCAGCATCCCGGCGGCCCCGCGCGCCATGTCGGTGTAGCCGGAGAAGTCGCAGTAGAGCTGGGCGGTGAAGGCGAACGCCCCGACCCACGCGGCCGCGGCGCCGAGCGGCCCGGTGGCGTCGAACACGCCGCCCACCGCCGGCGCCAGCGCGTCGGCCAGGACGACCTTCTTGAACGCGCCGCCCAGGAACAGGAACACGCTCGCGGAGAACCTCTCCGCGTCGAACCGCGCCGGACGCGCCAGCTGCGGGAGCAACTCGGCCGGCCGCACGATCGGCCCGGACACCACGTTCGGGAAGAACGTGGCGTACGCCAGGAACCGCAGGAAGTCGCGCTCCGCCGGCCACGCGCCGCGCGACACCTCGACGACATAGGCGACGAGCTGGAAGGTGAAGAACGAGATCGCGACGGGCGCCACGAGGCCGGGCTGCGGCAGCAGCCCGGGGAGGCCGGCGATCGCCCCGAGGGCGCGCAGCTCGCGGACGAGGAAGTCGGCGTACTTGAACAGCGCGAGGTTGCCGATCAGCAGCACCACCGCGGAAGCGAGCAGCGGCCGGCGGAGGTCCGGGCGCCGCGCCATCCCCAGGCCCGCCCCGAAGGCGACCGTGGCGGCGCCGAGGAGCAGGGCCAGGCCGAGAGTTCCGAACGTCCAGAGGAAGAACGTCCCGGCGGCGAGCAGCACGGCCGGGACGGCGCGGCGCGGCGCCGACCAGCGCAGCAGGATCACCAGCAGCAGGAAGTACAGGTAGCTGTAGCTCGTGAAGGCCATGCCCGACCCGAACGCCCGCGCCGGCGGGCGACACTACCAGAACGGACGCGCGCGGGACAGCCGCGCGTGGAGGCCGGGATTCCGGCGTATCGGCTCCCCGCCGGGCGGGGTCATTTCCCGGCGAGCGCGTCGAAGCGCCGCTTGGCCGGCAGATCGTGGACCAGACCATCGACGTCCGGTCCGATGGGAGGCCACGGCACCGATCCGAAGTACGGCGGGGCGCTCGTCAGGTTGCCGGTGTGCACCAGCCTCTCGTGCTGCCGATCCACCTGGTTGCGGAAGAAGGTCGACTCCCCGGGGTCCAGGCCCTCCCCTGCGGCGCGCACGAGGTCGTCGTCGTTGCGCTGGTCCACGATCACAAGGTCGGCGGGGGCCCGGGACGCGCTGCATTGGCGTGCCGGACGGCTCCGAGTATACTCGGATCGATATCTTGGGGGGGATTGCGGGCGGAGGTCCGGGGCGTGGTTCGTTGGATGGTTCAGCAGAAAGGGAGGAACGCGATGCGACGGGCAGTCCTGGCGGGGTTTCTGGTGGTCCTGATCGCCGCCGCTCCGGCGCGCGCGGACGCGCCGGCGTACCTCCCGGTGCAGGGGGTGCTGGTCAACCTGGCGGACGGCACGCCGGTGGAGGGCGACCTGATGATGCGGTTCGCCCTGTACACCTCGGAGATCGGCGGCACCGAGCTGTGGAACGAGACGCAGTGGGTGCTGGTCGAGGAAGGCCTGTTCACGGTCTACCTCGG
>JAAZOP010000375.1 GCA_012797735.1 Myxococcales bacterium | reverse complement strand
CTCGGCCGCGGCCGACCCCGCGGCGCTGGCCGACGCGCGGCGCTACCTGGACGGCGCCGCGGCGGCCGTCGGCTTCGTCCCGGCCGCGCGTCCCGAGAACCGCACGCCGTTCGAGACCGCCCTGGCGGCCGCGGGGGTGAACGCGCCGTCGCAGCTCGAGGCGTTCGCGCACGACGCGGCGCGGATTGCGGCGACGCTGCTGGCAGGCTGTGCCGCCAATCGCCCCGCGCTGTGCCGGGCGCTGGCCGAGGCCGAGTCGGCCGACACGGTCGCCCCGTTCGCGGGATTCGGCGCCGACGGGGAGGCTCGACGGCCGGTGCAGATCGTGCTGTTCCGCAACGGCTCGTTCGAGCCGGCGGCGTCCGATCGCTGACCTCTCGGCCCGGAACCGTTTGTCCACGGGGGCAGAGGCAGGCCCGGAGCCGGATGGCTCCGCCGGACCCGATCGCCGGCGGCGAGCGGCCCCGGGCGCCTGTGGGGCGCATGTAGGCAGCTGTCGCACCCCGGGTTTCCGGCGGTCGGGGACGGTCCTGTCACGTAAGATTGGTCTGGCGGGGAGAATATGGATCGGCGGGGATGCCAGAACCCCGCGGGGCGAGGAGGGACGGATGTCTCGCAAGGCGTTGGCGCTCTGGGTGCTGGCGGTGGCCGGCTCGGGTTTCGGCTGCGGCGACGACTCGACGGTGACGGACACCGGCGAGGACGACGCGCTGGTGGACGCGGACGGGGAGCAGCCGGACGAGCCGTCGGACGACGTGCGACCGCGGGAGGACGCGGCGACGCCGGACGACGGGGTGGAGCCCGACGACGGGGACGGGCTGGAACCCGACGACATCGTGGAGCCCGACGACGTCGTGGAGCCCGACGAGGGGGGGGAGCCTGGCGACACGGCGGACGTACCGGACGTTCCGCCGCCGGAGTGCACGGGGGACGGAGACTGCGACGACGGGATCGCGTGTACGGTCGATTCGTGCGACCCCGCGACATCGACGTGCGTCTTCGCTCCGGACGACGCGGCGTGCGACGACGGGGATGCGTGCAACGGGGTCGAGGTGTGCGCGGCGGGGGTGGGTTGCGAGTCCGGGGTGCCGGTCGATTGCGACGATCGGGTGGCGTGCACGACGGACACCTGCGACCCGGCGGACGGCTCGTGCGATCACGTCGCGGACGATTCGTCCTGCGACGACGGGATCGCGTGCACGGCGGACACGTGCGATCCGGCGGCGGGGTGCGTGAACGCTCCGGTGCACGCGGCGTGCGACGACGGGGACGCGTGCAACGGGGTCGAGATCTGCGTGCCGGGGCTGGGTTGCGACGACGGAGAGCCGCTGGACTGCGACGATGGGGTGGACTGCACCATCGACACCTGCGACCCGGCGGACGGTTCGTGCGCGCACGCGCCGGACGACACCGTGTGTCCCACCTCACCGTTCTGTTCGGGCACGGCGTACTGCGACCCGGTGGGCGGGTGTCTGGTGACGGCGCCGCCGTCGTGCAACGACGGGCTGGACTGCACGATCGACGCCTGCGACCCGGCCACCGGGGCGTGCACGCACGTGGCGAACAACGCGGCGTGCAGCGACGGGGTGTTCTGCAACGGCGACGAGGTGTGCGACCCGACGGCAGGGTGCGTGCCCGGGGTGCGGACGTGCGCCGACTCGGTGGCGTGCACGGTGGACACCTGCGACGAGGACGCCGACGCATGCGTCTGGACGCCGAACGATGCGGCCTGCGCGGACGCCGACCTGTGCGACGGGGCGGAGATCTGCAATCCGGTGCGCGGGTGCGTCGAGGGGGCGCCGGTCGATTGCGACGACGGGTTCGCCTGCACGACCGATGCGTGCATCCCCGCGACGGGGGCCTGTTCGCACGTGGCGAACGATGCGGCGTGCAACGACGGGCAGGCGTGCAACGGCGTGGAGCGCTGCGTGGTCGGTTCCGGCTGCGTGCCCGGGACGCCGGTGGTCTGCGACGACTCCGTCTCGTGCACGACCGACACCTGCGAGAACCCGGCCGGAACGTGCCAGTTCGTCCCGAGCCACGCGCTGTGTCCGTCGGGGATGGTGTGCGTCCCGAGCCGCGGGGGTTGCGTGCCGGGCACACCGTGCACGACCGACGCGGAGTGCGTCGACGGGTCGTTCTGCAACGGGGTGGAGACGTGCGAGGCGACGATTTGCGCGGGCGGCACGCCGCCGAACTGCGACGACACGGACGCCTGCACGATCGACGGCTGTTCCGACACGCTGGGCGCCTGCACGCACACGCCGCAGGACCGGGACTTCGACACGTACGGCGACGCGGCCTGCGGCGGCGCCGACTGCAACGACCTCGACCCGCTGATCCATCCCGGCGTGCCGGACGACGACTGCGACGGGGTCGATGACGACTGCGACGGCCTGACGGACGGCGGTCTGGTGCCGATCGGCGGGACGTGCACGACCTCGGCAGACTGCTGCACGGGCTCGTGCATCGGCGGAGTCTGCAACAGCGGGTACGGGCTGTGCGAGAGCCCGGGGGAGTCGTGCGTGTCGCCGGCCGAGTGCTGTTCGGGGCGCTGCGAGGTGACGGCGTCGGGGACGCGCGAGTGCGTGGGGACGGGGGTGTGCGAGGCGGAGGGCGGCGCCTGCCTGTTCTCGGCCGACTGCTGCTCGGCCTGGTGCGTGGCCGGCGCCTGCGCGGTCGGCTCGACCTGCCATCTCGTCTCCGAGCCGTGCGCGAACAACTACGAATGCTGCTCGGGGATCTGCGACTCGCGGACCCACACCTGCGCCAGCGTCGGCGGAACGTGCACGCCGCTGTACGAGGTCTGCACGTCGGACAACGGCTGCTGCTCCGGCTTCTGCGACGGCGGGCGCTGCGGGATCGGCTTCTTCTGCCGGGCGCCGGGCGAGTTGTGCAACGAGGGGGCCGACTGCTGCAACGGGATCTGCGTCGGGGCCAGCCCGCCCCTCCCCGGCCGCTGCGCGTTCCTCGGCGGCTGCTACACCGTCGGCACCCCGTGCACCGGCAACCGCAACTGCTGCTCGAAGGCGTGCGTCGATCCGGGAACGGGGGTCCGCGTCTGCACGTACCTCTCCGGGTGCCGGCCGATGGGCGAGATCTGCACGACCGACGCGGAATGCTGCGGCGGCCTGTGCCGCCCGGACGACCGCGGGCTCTCGATGCGCTGCCAGAACCCGCCGGGGTGCCAGCCGGCGGGCGAGATGTGCTTCGCCGGCGCGACGAACAACTGCTGCGGCGGCAGCGAGTACTGCCGGCCGACGATCGCCGGCGTCTACCGCTGCTGGGCGCCGGGGTGGACCGACTGCCTCCCGGAGGGCGATCTGTGCCACTTCGGCGACGAGTGCTGCTCGGGGGTCTGCACGCTGTGGCCGGACGGCTTCTACCGCTGCGGCGCGACCTGCGTCCCCAACGGCGGCCCGTGCACGAGCGACTTCGACTGCTGCGAGGGGGTCTGCCGCGACGGCGTCTGCGCCCCGCCCGATTCGAGCTGCCTGCCGCTCGGGGAGCCCTGCACCCTGCCGGAGGACTGCTGCTCCGGGTTCTGCGTCGGCGGCTACTGCTCGATCCCGGGCGATACCTGAGCCCGCGGGATACTCCCGCGGGGGCGCGGGAAGCGCCAGGCGGGCGGAACGTCAGATGCTCAGGAAGTAGAACGAGCAGTTGACCCCGACGGTCCACCAGTACGGCAGGCCGTCCTCGGACTCGAGGACGGTCGGGTTGCTCCCGCTGGTGACTTCGTACTCCGAGTAGATCGGCACGTGGAAGTCGAAGCGGGCGCCGAGGGCGATGTACTGGGTGACGAACATGTCGAGGCCGGCGCCGACGCGGAGGAGCGCGCCGCTGAACGCCACGTCGCTGCCGATGATGCTCCCGGTGCTGCTGATTTTCGGATGTCCCGTCCAGGTGGCGTAGCCGCCGGCGACATCGATCCAGGGGTCCCAGAAGCCGCTGGCGATGAAGTGGCCGCGCAGGCCGGCGGCGACGTCGAGGTAGAACGTGTCGGCGGTTTCCTCCCCCCACGTCGCGTCGTTGTAGGTGTAGCTGCTCGTGACCAGTTCGAACTCGCCGAGGAGCGAGAGGTAGGGGATGATGCGCCAGAGCATCCCGCCGCTGATGCTGAGGCCCGGGTCGGCGATCGAACCCGGAGCATCGGTGGCGCCGACCGGGCCGCCGCCGCCGATGCTGAAGTAGAGTCCCGGGCCCTGGTGGGGGACTTCGCGGTCGACCGCGTCCCAGATCGTGGCCATCTGGCGCCGGGTGAGGCCGCCGCCCTGCTGGTAGGCGGTCGGGTACTGTCCCGTCGGGTACTGCCCGGTCGGGTACTGCCCGGTCGGCGTCTGGCCCGTCGGCGTCTGGCCCGTCGGCGTCTGGCCCGTCGGCGTCTGGCCCGTCGGCGTCTGGCCGGCCGAGGCGAGGCGGGTGAGCGACTCCTGGGCCTGGGCGGCGAGGTCCGGGGCGACGCCGGGGGTGTTCACGATCGCCTGGTAGCGGGCGCGCGCCTCGTCCGGCTGTCCGGCCGCTTCGTAGCAGGCGGCGATGTTGTACATCGTGTCGGGGATCGGGACGATGTCGTAGGACTGCTGGAAGGCGGCGATCGCCTCCTGGAACCGTCCCTCGTTGAAGAGCTGCTCGCCCGTCATGTACGCCTGCCGCGCGACCTCGAACTCCTCGTCGGTCTGCGCGACGGCGGGGGCGGCGGCGAGCGCGGTCACCAGGACCAGGCACGTGAAGATCCCTCTGGTCATCATTCCCTCCAATCCCGGCGCGTGCGATCCGGTGGGTTCCCGGGCGCCGGTGGCAAGCGAGCCGGCTGGGAGAGCCGGGGGGCGGCGGCTATCGTGGTCCCCAAGAAACCTCGCGGAGGCGGACGCCGGTATCGACCTGTTGCACGCCGTGACCGGCCTCGATGCGGATCGCGAGGCCGGCGTCGCGGGACGGCACGACGATGATCGGGGCATCGCGGCGGACGACGGTGCCGGCGTCCGGCGTCACCGTCACTTCCATCGCCACGGCTTCGCGGGCTCCCGCGTCGCGCTGGCCGGTGCGGACGCGATCCAGCGGCATGTTGACCATGCCGCTCTGGTTCGCGCGGAAGGTCGCCTCCTGGTCGCGGAAGCCGTTCTTGCGGAAGACCACCCGGATTTCCTCGTCGGACTTGGGGAACTCGTGCAGGCACGCCGTCTGGCACAACTCCTCTTCGGTGCCGTCGGCCTTCACCAGCCAGACCTTGGCCTGTTGCGGCGTCGTGATGAAGGTGATGGCGACGAGTTCGGGTCCGGCATCCGGGGTGGTCGCCGGTCCGGCGTCGGGCCCCGTCGCCGCGACGGTCGTCTCTTCCGAGGCGGGTCCGGCGTCGGGGCCGGCGGCCACGGTCGTCTCGGGCTCCGCCGCGGCGGTGCCCGGGTCCGGAGCAGCCCCGGTGTCCGCGGCGGCGACCGTGGTGCCGGCGTCGGCGGAGATGGGGCCGCCGGCGTCGGCGGAAGCCTTGACGACGCCGGCGTCGCCGGTCGAGGCGGGCGCGGCGGTGGTGGTGGTCTTGCCGCCGCCCTGGTCGCGCAGGACGAAGAAGTAGACCAGGGCTCCGGCGCCGCCGGCCAGCACGAGGAACAGGACGATGAACAGCGGCAGCATCGACCTCTTCCTGCCCGGAATCTCGGCGGTGCCGGTCGAGGTTTGCTGGGGCCAGGCCATCGGTGTGGGGCCGGTGGCGTAGCCCGGAGGCGGTCCGGCGCCCGGCGCCATCGGCGCGGCGCCGGGGTAGCCGCCGCCGGGGGTCGGCATGCCCGGCATCCCCGGGGCCATCTGTCCTGCGGGCGTCCCGAAGCCCGCGGGGGCGCCCGGATACGGCGATTGCGCCATGCCGGCGCCGGGGGTGACGGCGGTGGGCGGGACCCCGGGCGGTCGCATGCCGCTCGGAGGCACCGGCATCCCGGGCGCCGCGCCCGTGGGCGGCCGCATGCCGGTCGGCGGCACCGGCATGCCCGGAACCATCCCGGTCGGAGGTCGAGCGGCCATCATTCCGGCGGAAACGGCCGCGGCGTAGGCGGTCGAACCGTCCATGATCCCGCTGGCCTGCTGGAGGGCCTTGGCCAACTCGCGACAGGAGGAGAAGCGCTCGTTGGGGTCCTTCGCCATCGCCCGCAGGATCACCTGCTCGACGGCGGGCGGGATGGCGGGGTTCACGGCCGACGGCGGCGGCGGCTGTTCGGTCAGGATCTTGACGAGCACGCCGGTCGGATTGTCGGCCTGCACGGGCAGGCAGCCCGTCAACGCCTCGTAGAGCATCGCGCCGATGGTGTAGATGTCGGAGCGGTGGTCGAGGTTCGAGTCGCCGCGGGCCTGTTCCGGCGACATGTAGTGCGGCGTGCCGATGACCATGCCGGTCTGCGTCAGCTTCGACCCGGCCTGGCGGATCTTGGAGATGCCGAAGTCGAGGACCTTCACGAAGTCCGGGTCGCCCTCGCGCTCGATGAGGAACACATTCTCCGGCTTCATGTCGCGGTGGACGATCCCCTTGTCGTGGGCGGCGGCCAGCGCGCGACAGACCTGGGAGAAGATGTGGACCGCGCGGGGCAACGGCAGGACCGGCGTCTCGTTCAACGAGGCCCGCAGTTCCCGGCCTTCCAGGAACTCCATCACGATGTACGCGGTGCCATCCTCCATCTGGTCCATGTCGGCCATGCCGAGGATGTTCGGGTGCTCGAGTTGCGCCGTGGTGATCGCCTCGCGGCGGAACCGCTCCAGCGCCTCCTGGTTCCGCGTGAAGTCCGGGTGGAGCGTCTTGATCGCGAACCGCTTGCCGAGGGTGACGTGGCGGGCCAGGTAGATCTTGCCCATCCCGCCCTCGCCGAGCTTCTTCTCGATGCGGTACTTGTTGGCGATCACCTGGTTGAGGAACGGATCCTCGTCCGGACCGCCCACGATCAGCAGCTTCGCCGCATCCGCGATGCAGAACTGCACCGAATCGTCATACTGTCGGTGGCACTCCGGACAAACCTTCACCGCTCGCCTCCCGCGTTCGCCGCCCCGCATCATGACCCAACGTCCGGGGTCGGTCAAACGGATTGACGCACCGCACAGACGTTCGGGATGGCGGGCGTATTCCTACGCGCCGACTTCCTTCGCGGATCTGCGCGGACGGCGGGCGAGCGATTCCGCACGGTCCTCGGCCAGGATGGCCAGACGGCCGAGTTCCCGTTCGAGGGCCAGGCGGGTCGGTTCGAGGTCTTCGAGCGGGACGTTCTCGGGCACGACCAGGGGTTCGCCGACCGCGACCACGACGCGGCTGAACGGCCTGGGGATGGTGAAGCGGTCCCAACTCCCCAGACGCCAGGCGCGGGCGCAGGCGGAAGACATCGGAATCACGGGTCTGCCGGAGCGCGAAGCGAGGTAGGCGACGCCGGGCTTGACGACCCCGCGGGGACCGCGCGGACCGTCGACCGCGAGGGCCAGATCGAGTCCGCGGCGGAGGCGTTCGAGCGCGCCGGCGAGGGCGCGGGCCCCACCCCGGCTGCTCGACCCGTCCAGCACCTCGAAGCCGAAGCGGCGCATCACGCGCGCCTGGAGGCGGCCGTCGCGGCTGAGGCTCGCCAGGACCGCGGTGCGGGGGCGGGGCCACCGCAGGAGCGGCACCTGGCGCCCGTGCGCGAAGGCGTAGATGCAGGGGTGCGGCAGGACGGCGGGAGGAGGGCCGAGGAAGGTGACGCGCAGCGTGCGGACGAGCAGGCGGGCGAGGACGGCGAGGAGCCATGCGGCGAACGCCGCCGGCCATCGTCGCAGGAAGCCTCGCCGTCGCTGATCCATCGCCCGCCGTTCTCCTGCGGTGGCGCCGCGGGGCAGCCGCGGGCGGGCCGGCGCGCTCCGCCGCCCCCGGACGGACCGGCTACTTCGTCCCGAACAGGCGGTCGCCCGCGTCGCCCAGGCCCGGCAGGATGTACCCCCGCTCGTTGAGCCGCTCGTCACGGGCCGCCGCGAACACCTCCACCTCGGGAAACTCCCGTTCGAGCAGCGAGATCCCTTCCGGGGCGCCGACGAGGCACAGGCCGCGCACCGTCCGGCAGCCGGCCTGGTGGAGCATCCGCACCGTGGCGGCGAAGGAGTGGCCGGTGGCGAGCATCGGGTCAAGCACGATGGCGAGGCGCTCGGCGATGTCCGCGTTGAACTTGCGGTAGTACTGGACGGGTTGCAGGGTCGTCTCGTCGCGGTACAGCCCGACCACGTTCACGCGCGCCGCGGGGATCAGGTCGAGCACCCCCTGCAGCATGCCGATCCCGGCGCGGAGGATCGGGACCACCGCGACCTTCTTCCCGGCGATCTGGCGCACCGTCACCGGCCCCGCCCAGCCCTCGACCGCCGCCGTCTCCGTCTCGAGGTCCTTGGTCGCCTCGTAGGTCAGGAGGTTGGTGATCTCCCGCGTCACCTCGCGGAACTTGGCGGTGCTCGTCTGGACCGCGCGGAGGATCCCCAGCTTGTGCTGCACCAGCGGATGCTCGACGACGTGGAACATGCGACGAAGAGTACGCGGGCCCGCGGCCCGGGATCAACCGGTCTTCGGACCGCGCCCCGGCGTTCGGGGGTAATGAGCCGGGACATCATGGACCACCCTGGTGTGCTCGGTGATGGGCAGGACATCGCCGAGGAGTTGGGGCAAGGGACCGAGGTGGTCCAGCAGGATGGTGGGGAACAGGGCGATGTCGCGACGGAGTTGCGGGAG
>JAAZOP010000374.1 GCA_012797735.1 Myxococcales bacterium | reverse complement strand
GGGACCGTCCGCGGCTCCGGCTGCCGCCGGCGCCGGCGCACGAGGTGGAGGACGACGCCGGCGGCGGCGAGGCCCAGCCCGGCCGCCAGCACCCCGGTGACGGGCGCGACGGCCCGCCGTCCGATCCGTTCCGCCATCTCGCCGACGACCCGGACGCCGGCCGCCTGCGCGAACGACGGGTCGCCCCGCCGCTCCGCCGCTGCGCGATCCTGCACCAGTTCCTCCTCGAGGATCCGGAGTCCGTGCGTCGTGGCGGCGGGGACCGCGGCGAGGTAGGTCGCTGCGGCGGCCGCCGACACGATCCCGACGTTGAACAGCACGCGCTGCAACGAGCGCAGGTTGATCAGGGCGATCAGGACGAGCATCAGGGCCAGCGCGCCGAGGCCGATCCATCGGGCCAGGGCCGCCTGCCGCAGCGCCCGGCGGATCTCCTGCACCCGCGGGGACTGCTCCACCGAGCCCGGCGTCGCGCCGCCCAGCGACAGCAGCCAGGTCAGGTTCACCACGTCGGGCACCTGCGCCATCGCCCGGTCGATCTGTCCCCGGTAGCGGCGCAGCGTGCGCTGGAAGTCGCGCGCCGCGCTGCGGCACTCGCGACCGCCGCCCACCACGTCGCACATCTCCACGCCGTGCCGGCCCGCCTCGTACAGCAGGTTCGCCAGCCGCTCCTTCGTCGCCGACAGATCGATCCGCACGCTGTCCTCGCCCCGCTCGAGGAAGTCCGTCATGCCCCGGTGCGCCGTCCCGATCGCCTCGTAGAACCACTCCTCCGTGATCACCGCCTCGAGCTGCGCGCGGGCCTGTCCGATCACGAAGTCGGCGAACACCGGGTCCTCCGGCCGGTCCCGGATCTCCTCCCGCACGACCGCTTCCAGCGTGTCGAGCGCCGCGGTGCGGGCGTCGGCCGCGCGCAGCGTCTCGACCACGGCCTGCGTGTCCAGCGGGAACCGCGCGATCGAATCGAGCAGGAAGAAGGCGACGAAGCCGAGGACGAACAGCAGTCCGAAGAGGATGGTGCCGACCACCCGCATGCAGGGTCCTCCCGCGCTTCGACCCCTTCGCCGCGGGCGGAGGGCTCCGTCCCCCGAAGCGCCGGTGGACAACGCTACGCCAGCCTCGCCCGGGGAACAAGGCCAGGGGCCGCGACGAACCGGCCGGACTGCGCTAGGATGCGTCGCCGTGGACGAACCGTTTCCCGTCCTGTGGAGCGGAGCGGGACTGCTGGCGATCGACAAGCCGCCGGGCCTGCCCGTGATCCCGGCGCGGGACGGCGACCCCGCGGCGTGCGTCCGGCGCCGACTGGAGGCGGCGCTCGGCGAACGGCTGTGGGTCGTCCATCGGCTCGACCGCGACACCTCCGGCGTCCTGCTCCTGGCCCGCAACGCGGAAGCCCACCGCGCCGCGAGCACGGCCTTCGAGCGGCACGAGGTGCGCAAGTGGTACCTGGCGTTCACGCGCGGGGCGCCGGAACACCCGAGCGGCACGCTCGGGATCCCGTTGCACCACGCCCGCAAGGGGAAGATGCGCCCCGCCGCTCCGGGCGAGCCGGGCGCGCTGCCGGCGCGGACCGAGTACGACGTCCTGCGGCGCTGGAGCCCGCCCGCCGTCCCCGTGGCGCTCGTCGAGGTCCGCCCGCGCACGGGACGCCAGCACCAGGTGCGCGTGCACCTCCGCTCCGCCGGCGCTCCGCTGCTGGTCGATCCGCTCTACGGCGGCGCGTCCCGTGTCACCGCCTCGGATCTCGGCCTCGAGGGGGACGACCTGCTGGTCGCGCGGCTCACGCTGCACGCATGGCGGCTGGAATTCGTTCCTCCCGGAGGGTCGCAGGCCGTGCGCGTCGAGGCGCCGCTGCCCGCCGACCTCGCCAGGCTCGCGGCGCGCCTGGACGCCGGATCGTCCGGCGCGGCTCTTTCCGCCCCGGACGCCATCCTGCGTCCGCAAGGTGCGCGCGATCCAGGGGATCCCCAGGGAAGCGGCGAGAGCGCCGGGGTGGGGACGGCGGAGAAGCGATAGCGCGGCGACGATGGCGCGGCGACGGACTTGACGGGGCGGGGGCGGCGTATATGGATCGGTGCGTCGGAGTCGAAGGATGCCGTGCGTGCGGTTCCCGATCGTGTTCCTGGCGGCG
>JAAZOP010000373.1 GCA_012797735.1 Myxococcales bacterium | reverse complement strand
GTCGGTGATGCTCGGCACCGCGGAGGAGGAGCCGCCGGCCGAACGGCCGTCCAGGCCGGGCACGATCCCGCCGGCGGTCGAGGCGATCCTGCAGTCCGCCCCCGTCGCGCCCGGGCCTCGCGGCGACCTCGTCGGCCGGATCCAGAAGCTCGACGCGCTCGGCACGCCGACCGAGGTGCTGCGCTACGCCTTCCAGCTCTTCTCCGGCGCGTTCCGCGTCGGCGTGCTGTTCGACACGACGACGCGCCGCCCGCGGCTGCGCGACGCGTTCGGCGTCCGGACGGGAGCCGAGGGGTACCGCGGGCGCGAGTTGCCGGAGGAGGTGATCCCGTCGCCCGTGCGGAACGCGGCCCAGCCGTTGCTGGCGCCGGTGGAGCCCGACGGCGCGATGGCGCAGCTGCTGTGGGAGCTGTTCGGCGAGGTGCCCGTCAACGGCCTGTTCCTCCCGATCACCGTCGGGCCGCGGGTCGTCGCGGTGCTGTACGGCGACAATCGCGACGCGGCGACGTCCTTCGACAGCGTGCGCGACCTGTTCCATCTGGCCTGGGCCGCCGGCACCCGGCTCGGCGAGCTGGTCCGTCGCCGGCGGCGCGCCGGACCCGGGGAGGCCGCCACCGAAGTCGAGGATACCGAGCGGGGGTTGCCGCCCGGTCCGACCACGACCTGACCTGCCGCGATTCGGACCGAACCGGGTCCGGGAGGCGTCGCACGAACCGGCCCTGGCCGCCCGCCGGGCTCCACGGTATGCTGCCCGGCGATGCGGCACGCGGCTCCGCTCGCGATCCTGTGGCTCGCCGCCGCCTGCGGCGGCGCCTCCCGCTCCGCCGACGGCGGCTCGGACGACGGGGACGCCGCGGAGGCCGCTCCGGACGCCGCCGAGGAAACGGAGGACGACGGGGAAACGTCCGGCGAGACGGCCGGGGACGACGGGACGCCCGAGACGACGACCTGGGAGGGGGACGTTCCGGAGCTTCCACGACTGGACAAGGCCGAGCACATCGCGTCGTGCATGCGCACGCGCGCCTGCTTCCCGGAGAACCCGCAGCAGCTCGCCACCTGCACATCCGCGTTCGCCCACGTCAGCGGACGGGAGGTCGGCTACACGCTGGCCGAGGTGGCCCGGTGCGTCAACGCCGCCGGAGCCGACTGCGAGGCCGTCCGCGCCTGCCTGACCAACGGCGAGCCTCCCGCGGCGTGCGTGCCGCTCTCCACGCCGGACCGGTGCGAGGGCACCGTGCTGCGCCAGTGCTCCCGCGCCAGCTCGCTCGACTTCGTCTTCGACTGCGCCCGCATCGGCCTGGGCTGCTACCTGGACGCGGAGGGTACGGCGGTGTGCGGCCTCGGCACCTGCAACCCCGACACGTTCCGCTGGACCTGCCGCGGCGACACCGTCGTCGCGTGCGACCTGGGGGTGATCACCCTGGCGCAGTGCGACGTCGCCGGGTTGCATTGCGTGGAGGACGAGGCCGGTGGGCGCTGCGCCGGTGGTGGCGCACCCTGCACCGACGACTCGGACCCGCGCCGCTGCGAGGGCTCCCACATTCGCGGGTGCATCGCCGGCTCTTCCGCGGACGTCGACTGCAACACCGTCGTGCCTCGCTGGACCTGCGGCGACGCCGGGGGCGCGGCGGGCTGCGTGGCGCCGGGCGCCGAATGCAGCGCGCTGCCGCTGTTCGGCAGCGACATCGATGAGTCGTGCGACGGAGAGGCGGTCGTGACGTGCCTCGACGGCTGGATCGAATCGCTGTCCTGCGCGGCCCTGGGGCTGGGACCGTGCGTCGTCCTGCCATCCGGTCACGCGGCGCGCTGCACGGTGCCGTAGGGACGGGGCCCGGCGATGCAACGCGACGAGGACGGCGATCGCGAGGCCCGGCCGAAGAAGCGCCCGGCCCGCCGGGCGCGCGGACGGCTGGACCCCCGGCGCCTGCACGTTCATTTCGGACGCGCTGCCGTGTTCGCGCACAGGGAGGCGGCCGGCCTGCCGTACGCCGTCTGCTCCTGCCCCGGCCCCGAAGCGGACGGCGGATGCATGCTCACGAACTGGCATTATGCGGGGGGCGACGACGAGATCCTGCTCCCGAACGAGTCGCTCGGGTTCGGCCGGCGCTGCGACCCCGGGGGACGGGTGCTGCCGTGTCGCGAGCATCCGGAGCGGTCGGGGCGCCCGTGCCTCGGCTGCGGCTGCGACCACGCGCAGCGGGAACGGGCTTCGCGCGGAGGCGAACGAGACGATGCAGGACCGTGACATCGGCTGGATGCTCGGACGCGTGCGTCGGTGCCTGGGCGCCGGCGCGCGGGGGATGGTCGAGCGGGTATCCCGGAACCCCTGGGAGGTGCTCGTCACGACCCTGTTGTCCCTCCGGACGAAGGATGAGACGACGGAGCCCGCGGCGGCGCGCCTGCTGGCGGAGGCGCCCGACCCGGCCGCGCTGCTCCGGCTCCCCGCGGCGCGCATCGCCCGCCTGATCTACCCCGTCGGGTTCTACCGGCGGAAGGCGGGGCAGTTGCGGGAGGTGTCCCGGCGACTGCTGGAGCGTCACGACGGGCGCGTGCCCGGCGACCTCGAGGCCCTGCTGGCCCTGCCGGGAGTGGGCCGCAAGACGGCGAACCTCGTGCTCTCCGCCGGATTCGGCCTGCCGGGCATCTGCGTGGACACCCACGTCCATCGCATCACGAACCGCTGGGGCTACGTCTCGACGCGCCATCCGGACGAGACGGAGCTGGTCCTGCGGGGCAAGCTGCCGGCACGCCATTGGGCGACGATCAACCGCCTGCTGGTGCTGTTCGGCAAGTCGGTGTGCCAGCCCGTTTCCCCGCGTTGCTCGACGTGCCCCGTGGCGTCGCGCTGCGACCGGGTCGGCGTGGGGCGACACCGTTGACGACCGGCGGCGTCCGTGGGAGATTGCGCGGGTTCCGCGGCCCGGTGGAGGTGTGAGGCATGCTGAAGTTCGAGGTGGTGCACGGTCCGCTGCTCGACGGCTCGGCCGACCTGCTCGCCGTGGCGGTGTCCGGCCGCCCGAACTCCCGCGACCCGGTGCTCGGACCCCTGGCCAAGACCCTCGGCGTGGACCTCGGAACCTTGGCGGACGAGGAGCTGTTCGAGGGCAAGGCGGACCAGCAGCTGGCGCTCAGCGGGCGGGACCGCCTGCCGGCGCGCCGGATCCTGCTGGTCGGAATCGACCCGACGACGCCGGCCTACCTGCGCGCCCGCACGTTCGCCGTGGCGGCGGTGCGCCACGCGCTGGCCTTGAACCTGCGCCGCGTGGCGCTGGCCTGGTCCGACCTGTGGGGGCTGGAGACCGCGGCCTGGATCGAAGCGGCGGTGGTCGGCGCCGAGACCGGCGCGTACCGTTTCATCGAGTACCTGACGGAAGATCGACGGCCGAAGAACGGCGTGACGTCGGTCGTGCTCTGCACGCCGCCGGGCCGGCGGCCTCCGCCGCCCGCGCGGGTGGACGAGGCGTTGGCGCGGGCCGGGGCCCTGGCCGAGGCGCTGCAACTCGCCCGGGATCTCGTGAACGAACCGCCCAACGTCCTGACTCCCGCCGAGCTGGCGCGCCGGGCGCAGGCCACCGCCAAGCGGGTCGGGCTCAAGATCGAGGTCTGGGACGGCCCGGAGATCGCCAAACGCGGGCTCCACCTGCTGTGCGCCGTCCAGCGCGGCGCGGAGAACCCCGCCCGCTTCATCCGCATCGATTACCGCCCGCCCAAACCGAGCCGGCGGCGGGTGGTCCTGGTGGGCAAGGGACTGACGTTCGACTCGGGCGGACTGTGCCTCAAACCGCCGAAGAGCATGCAGGACATGAAGTGCGACATGTCCGGCGGCGCGCTGGTCTTGGCGACGATGCTGGCCTGCGCCCTCCGCAAGCCGAAGGTCGAGGTGATCGCCTTGATCCCCTGCACCGAGAACATGCCGGGGGGCGGCGCGATGCGCACCGGCGACGTCGTCCGCTCCTACTCGGGCAAGACCGTCGAGATCCTCAACACCGACGCCGAAGGCCGCCTGATCCTCGCCGACGCCCTCGCCTACGCCCTCGACCTCAAACCCTCCGTGCTCATCGACCACGCCACCCTCACCGGCGCCTGCATGGTGGCCCTCGGCCCGAACGCCGCCGGGCTGTTCTCCAACGACGACGCCGAGGCCGGCCGGCTGTTGCGGGCCGCGCAGTTCACCGGCGAGCAGTACTGGCGGCTGCCGCTCGCCGAGGACCTCAAGGAACTGCTGCGCAGCGAGGTGGCGGATCTGCGCAACGTCGGCGAGCAGTACGGCGGGGCGATCACCGCCGCCCTCTTCCTCCGTAACTTCGTCGGCTCCGTGCCGTGGATCCACGTCGACATCGCGGGACCGGCCTGGGCCGAGAAGGCGACGAGCTACGCGCCGCGGGGCGGCACCGGCTTCGGCATCCCGACCCTGCTCCGCTTCCTCGAGTCCTGAGCCGGAACCGCCGGCTACTCCCCCAGCGCGGTGATCGCGAGGTCGTCGAACGTCACCGGCACCGACCAGTCGTTGAACGCGAAGTGCGTCCGGCCCGGCCCGCAGAGCGGCACCGGGTCCTCCGCGTGCAGGAACGGCTCCCCATCGACCGACCAGTCGATCACCCCGCCGCGGATGCGGACCGAGAATCGGTAGGTGCGCCCCGGCTCCACCCGGCGCGTCTCGTCGGTCACCATCCGCGCCCGGTGCTCGTCCTGCCGGACGATCGTGCTCACGCTGTTCCGCCAGCCGCCGAAGATGAACACGTACCCGGTCGCCGTGTAGCTGGCCTGGTGCGCGAACGAGCGGCCGTCGCCGAACAGCTCGAACTTGATGTCGCCGTCGGGCGAGTCCGATCGCGCGGAGAACTCGACCTGCACGTTGCACGGCAGGGGCGTCGCCAGCCACAGCGGGTGGTTCTTCGCCTCCCGCACGTGCAACGCCCCGTCGCGCACCTCGTAGAACGGACCCGTGGCGGTCCAGACCGCCGGGTCGAGCCGTCCCGCGGAGAAGTCGTCGGCGAACACGACGGTGCCGGCCGCGAACACGGGAGGCGGCGGCCCCGACGGCGCCGCGCGCGGCTCATCGCCCCGGCCGTCGTACCGCCCGGCCGGACGCTTGGGGTCGCAGCCACCGGCCGCCAGCGCCAGGCACGACCACGCCACCAGCCCCGTCACCCGGAACCCCGCGCGATCTGGATCCGTCATGGCCCGATTCGGCCACCGCGGCCGGCGAACGTCAAGCCGCGGCCGCGCGACACCGCGTTCAGCGGTAGCAGATCGCCATCTGGGTGCCCCAGTTGCCCCACGGCGAGCCGTGCGCGAACACTCCGCGATAGTCGGCCCGCATCGTCCCCGCCGGGCAGGAGCAGCCGCCGGTCTCCGGGTTCGTCACGAGACACACCGAGCCCACATCCCCGACCTCGAACGCCCCCGCGAACGTGACCTCGGTCGCCGAGGACGACCAGCACAGCCCCACCGAGGACCAGCGGAAGTCGGTCGTCTCCACGCGCCACGAAATCGGCACGAAGCCGGCGGGGCAGATGCAGCGGCCGGTGAACGGGTTGCCGACGGCGCAGACGCCCGAGTCGTGGAGCTGGTAGGCGCCGCCCCAGTCGGAGCCGGCGCCGAGGGCCGGGGCCGAGCAGACGTTCAGGTTGGCCCAGACGTAGGTGGGCGACGTGCAGTCGCTGACGATGCGGAAGGTGGTCCGCGTGGTGAACCCGGGCGGACAGGAGCAGCCGCCGGTGAACGGATTGGGGTTCCGGCAGACGCCGCCCCCGCACTCGGCATCGAGGTAGGCGCCGCCGAACGCGGCGCAACGCGGCCCCAGCGCCGCGAAGCCCGGGCGACAGGCGAAATCGCAGGCGCCGTCCGCGCAGCGCGGGTCGGCGTTCGGCGGCGCGCTGCAGGCCCGATCGCACTCGCCGCAATGGTCCGTCGAACTCGCCAAGTCGGCCTCGCACCCGTCGTCGCGCGCGGCGTTGCAGTCGGCCCAGCCGACCTCGCAGACCACCCCGCACGTCGCCGCGGCGCAGAACGCGATCGTGTGCGGCGGAACCGGACAGGCCAGCCCGCACCCTCCACAGTGCGCCGGGTCGCTGCTCGTGTCGACGCAGCCGTCGCCGCACCACGTCTGCCCGTCAGGGCACGACGGCGGCGCATCGTCGGGGCCCTCGTCGAGAGCGTCCCCGGGACCGGCGTCGTCCGCCGCGTCCGGCCCCACATCGGCCTCCTCGAACTCCGACCCCTCCGGCACGTCGACGACGTCCTCGACCTCGACGGGAGCGTCCTCCGCCGGGACGTCCTCGCGCTCCACCGGCGCGTCCTCGACTTCGACCGCGCCGTCCTCGACGCCCTCTTCCCGGACCTCGCCGGCGTCGGGTGGGCCCACGCCCCCGGTCTGGAGGCCGCAGGCCGTCACAACCGCCATCGACAAGAGGCACAAGGGAAGGCGGACGCCCATGGAAGGGATCGTTGCACGGGACGCAGGCGCCGTCCAGCCGGACCGGCGGCGCTCGGAGACCGGGCTACAGGCGGGTCGCGTTGACGGTCAGGGTGTACGGGCCGCTGCCGCTCGAGTACCCGTCCACGATGATCGTGTACGTGCCCGGCTCGAGCACCGGCGTCGGCTCCCAGGATCCTCCGGGGATGCACGAGCGCGCGGTGGTGCCGCAGTCGTCGTTGCAGGCGATCTCGGAGGACGGGACGTCGCAGATCGAGCGCAGGTGCAGGGCGCCGTCGTAGCCGGTGAAGTCGACGGTGATGCTGACCTCGGAGCGCGCCGGGATCACGAGCTGGTAGGCCATGTCCGGGGCCGTGCTCCACGACAGGCAGCCGGGGGTGAAGTCGTCGGTGCCGCCCGCGGTCGTCCCCGTCCGCGTCGCGGTGAAGGTGGACCCCGCGGTGTAGTCCACCGTGATCGTCCCGGCGCCGTCGCAGGCGCTGGTCGGCGGCCCGAACGCGGCGTCGAGGGTGAACGGCGTTTCCGACGAGGTGTCGACCAGGACCCAGTAGTCGCCGGCCGGCAGGCTGCGGTTGTGCAGCGCCGGGCTGCGGCCGTTCGTGCAGCGGACCGAACTGCCGCCGCCGCAGGCGCCCATCCGCAGGTCGAGGTAGGCGTCGCTGGAGGAGAGGCCGCCGAGGGACAGATCGACCGACTGCGGAGCGTCGAGGTGGAACCGATAGACGGCGTCGACGTACGTCAGCCCGGACCCGCACCCCGGCTCGAAGTCGTCGCCGCAGGCCAGCGTCGTGCCGGTAAAGCGGCCGCCGGCCGAGATGTCCGCGGCATCGAGGCACGTGTCGCCCGGGGGCACCGGCGTGGGCGGACCGAAGGCGGCCTCGAGCAGGAAGCGGGCGCTGCGGCTCGCGGCGTCCCCGCTGACGATCACGTAGTACGTCCCGGCGGGCAGCGACCGCCGGGTCATCTCGGCCGGGTTGCCCGAACGGCAGCCGATCTCGGAGGCGCCGGACGGACAGTCGGTGCGCAACGCCACCACGTACCGCGCGTCGACGCCCAGCGGCGTGACGCGCAGCGTCACGTCCTGCGGCTCGGTCGTCGTGAACCGGTAGACCACGTCGGCGAACGGGTCCGTCGAGCAACTCGGCGGGTAGTCCCGGTACGTGTCGGCCACCGACCCGATGAACCAGCCGCCCCCGGAGATGTCGATCGCCCCGGCGCAGCGGTCGTTGCCCGGCGGGAGGATCGGCGGCTCGAGCCGGACGCGCAGCGTGAAGTCGCTCTCCACGTTCGAGTCGACCGCGATGTAGTAAGTGCCGGCGTCGAGGAAATTGCGGGCGATCGACGGCCGCGTCCCGGACCAGTAGTCCCCGCTCGCGCACGCCAATTCCGTCGCCGCGTCGCCGCAGGTCGTCATCAACGCGAGGTAGCTGTAGCTGTCCCAGTCGGTCAGGGTCAGGTCGAGTTCAATCGTGACCTTCTTGGGCTCCGTCAGCTCGAGGCGGTAGAACACGTCGGCGTACGCGGCACCGCCGGCGCAGGTCGGCGAGTAGTGGTTGCTGGTGTCGAGCAGCGAGCCCGGCACGGACCCGCCGGACGCGGGGATGTCCGTCGCCCCGCTGCAGACGTCGTTCGCCGGGATCGGGGTCGGGCCGTCCGTCGTGTATTCGATGCTGAAGTCGAGCGAGTTGCCCTGGACCACGACCCAGTAGCTGCCCGGGGCCAGCGAGTTGCGGCGGAGGACCACCGGGTTGCCGTTCGCGCAGCGCATCGAGCTGCTGCCGTCGCCGCAGCGCGTCTCGAAATCGACGTACGGCGCGCCGCCGCCCAGGGTCGTCACCGTGACGATCACGTCGCGCGACTCCGCCAGATCGATCTGGAAGACGACGTCCGCGCTCGTGTCCCACGAGCAGGGCAGGCTGAAGTCGTGCACCGTCCCGCGGGTCGAGGAGTTCACCGGGACACCCTCGGTGAGGCGCAGAGCGCCCGAGCAGGAATCGTTGGCCGGACGGCAGGTCGAGTCGGCGAAGTCCGCGAAGGTGTCGCAGTCGTTGTCACGGATGTCGTCGCAGATCTCCTCGACGCCCGGATGGACCGTGGGATCGGCATCGTTGCAGTCGTCCCCGCCGCAGACCTCGTCGCCGAAGCGCGCGTTGGTCACGTAGGTGTCGCCGTCGAGGTCCCGGGGGTCGTGGACGCACCCGCCGCGCTCCTCGACGCAGTTGTCGATCGTGCAGGCCGACGTGTCCCGGCAATCGGGCCGCGGGCCCGTGGCGCACCCGGTCCCCGGCTGGCATTGCTCCTCGCCGTTGCAGATCACGCCGTCCTGGCACACCGAGTGGTCCGGGGTGTGGTTGCAGCGGTCGAGTTCCTCGTCGCACGTGTCGACCGTGCACTCGATCCCGTCGTCGCACCGGTCCTCCTCGTCGCAGAAGCCGGGAATCCCGCTCTCGGTCTCGGTGCGGTCCGCGACCTCCCCGTCCGTCTCGGGCTCCGCATCGGCGTCCGCATCGGCCGCGCCGTCGGTCTCGCCCGGAACGTCGCCCCCGCCGTCGTCCTCCGTTCCCGTGTCGTCGTCGCCGCAGGCCGCGGTCGCCGCCACGAACAGCGCCAGCAGAACCACCTCGAGCCTCGTCCTGATCCTGAGCATCGTGCTGCACCCTCCGTGCGCCGGATCCCTCCCGCAACGCCCGGCGCCCCCGGAAACCAAGCATGGAACCGCGCCGAGCGCAAGCCGGCCGGCGGACCCCGCGGCATGCCGCCGTGCTTCTCCCGGCAGTTGGAAGGACCCGGGACGCGGGGCGCGGTCGGCCCCGACCGGTTCCCCCACCCGGTTCGCGGACGCTCGGCTCGTGGAACCTACCCCAGGTGCTTGCGGATCGCCTCGACGACCTCCAGCCGGTCGAACATCCGCTCGACGTAGTCCAGCCGGTCGGTTTCGATCACGACGGTGGGCGAGAGGTCGTACCGCGCGAACCACTCCTCGTAGAGCCGCTCGAGCGATGCCAGGTACTTGCGCGGGATCGTCTTCTCGAATTCCCGGCCCCGCTGGGCGATGCGCCGCACGAGGGTCTTGAGGGGACAGCGCAGGTAGATCATCAGGTCGGGGGGGCGAATCTCCGCGCACAGGGTGCGGTAGAGGTCCTGGTACATCGCCCAGTCGCGGTCATCGATGCAGCCGCTGCGATGCAGGTGTCCCGCGAACACCTCGGCGTCCTCGTAGATCGTGCGGTCCTGGACGACCGGTCGCGGGTCGCGGGCCGCGCTGCGTTCCATCTCGCGATGGATGCGGAAGCGGCGCACCAGGAAGAACAGCTGGGAGTTGAGGGCCCAGCGCTTCATGTCGCCGTAGAAGTCGGCGAGGTACGGGTTCTGCTCGTTCGGCTCGAAGAACGGCACCATGTCGAACTGCTGCCGCAGCCATTCGACCAGGCTCGACTTGCCCGAGCCCATGTTGCCGGCGACCGCGACGTAGCGCGGGCGCGGCGCCGCGTCCCCCGCCGGGTCGCCGCCGGTCACGCCCCCCCCGCCGCGCGTGGCAGCGGCGTTCCGGGGAGCAGGCGGTCGAGGAGCACCGCCTCCGCCACGGTCCGCCCGAGCAGTTCGACCTTCTCCGTCTCCGCCGCGGTCAGCAGCGGCTCGAGGTCATCGACCTGCTTGGCGGCCTGGAACGTGTCCTGGGACACGAGCACCAGCGGCACGCCCCGCTCGGCCGCTCGCGAGACGATGTTGGCCGGCGGCATGACGTTGTTCGTCAGCACGACGCACGCGGTGTCGCCTTCGAGCGCGGCGAGGATCATGTCGCTGCGATCACCGGAGGTGAGGATCAGCTTGCCCGGGTGGCGGAACAACGGACTGCGGAAGGCCACGTCGGCGGACATCGCGCCGATGAACACGTTCTGCACCGGCCGGCCCAGCGCCTCGTCGCCGGTCAGCACCTTCCCGAACAGCCGCTCGACGACGAACGCGACCGACGGGCGGGTCAGCGGTTCGTGGAACGGCACGACGCCGAGCACCGGCAGGCCGAGCCGCTCGAGTTCCGGGACGTGCGCGTTGCGGAAGTTCTCGGCGTCCCGCATCTTGTTCACCACGACGCCGGCCAGGACGACACCCTGGAGGTCGAGGCGACGGCGGACGAAGGACAGATCGTCCAGCACCTGGTTCTCCGAGCCGGCGGCGACGAGGAGCAGCCGGGCGTCGAGGTCTCGGGCGAGGGAGACGGCGTCGAGCCCGATCGAGGCGCCGCAGGCCAGGTCGGCGCCCGCCTCGACGAGCAGCGGGCCGGAATCGCCGTCCGGGACCATGGCGCGCAGCCGCGCCGCCCGCGTCTCGTCGTCGTACATGTAGCGCAGCTTCACGTGTTCGAAGCCGAGCGTCGCCTCCTCGGGGCGGTCGGAGAGACCGAACAGCGCGGCGAGCAGCGCGGCGTCGTGGTCGCGGGCGACCTTGCGGCGGTAGACCAGCCGGTCGCCGAACGGCTTGCGATAGACCAGCTTGCCGCCCAGCGTCCGAGCGATCCCGACCAGCAGGCTCGTCTTGCCGGCCCCCCGGGACGTCGACCCGACCACCAGCCTATCCATGACCGCCACCTCCCTGACCTTCGGCGAGCAGGATGCGGGCGTCGACGGCGCGCGCGCCGCGGCCCTGCTCGTAGACCACGAGCGGATTGATCTCGATGTCGGAGACGTCGGGGCAACGCTGGAGGATCGCCCCGACGCGCAGGATCGTCTCGATGACGATCCCGGTGTCCTTGCGCCGCTCGCCGCGCACGCCGAGCAGCAGCGGGTAGGACTTGATCTGTTCGATCATCCCGGCGGCCTCGCGACGGTCCAGCGGCAGCGCGCGGAAGACGACGTCCTTCATCACCTCGACGTAGATGCCGCCCAGGCCGAACATCACGACGGGCCCGAAGCTGGCGTCCCGCCGGGCGCCGACGATCGTCTCGACGCCCTTGGCCACCATCTCGCACACCTCGACGCCGTCGATGCGCGCCCCGGGGACCCGCGCCCGGCAGTTGTGCAGGATCGCCTCGTAGGCGTCGAGGACCTCCTGGCGGTCGTCGAGGTCGAGGGCGACGCCGCCGGCGTCGCTCTTGTGGAGGATGTCGCGCGAGACGACCTTCAGCACCACCGGATAGCCGATCGCCTCGGCCGCGCGCACCGCCTCGTCCATGCTCCGGCAGACGCGGACCTGGGGGCGCGGGATCCCGGCCGCCTCCAGCACCGCCTGCGCCTCGGACGCCAGCAGGAACCGCCGGCCGTCGGCCCGGGCGGCCGCGGCCACGGCGTCGATCCGTCCGGCATCGATCGCCACCTCGTCCGGCGGACGCAGTCCGAGCTGCGACCAGCGCCGGAAGCGGTAGAGGGCGGCCAGCGTCTGGACCGCCTCGTACGGGTCGGTGAAGGCGGACGAGCCGCCCTGCTTGAGCGCCTCGACCTGCGCCTCGATCGTCGCGCCCCCGAACATGCCGAAGACCATCGGCTTGCCGGCGGCCCGCAAGTCCCGCTCGGCCTCCTGCAGCATCGGCACGATCCGCGAGACGTCGACCATCGCGGTCTCGCAGAGCAGGGCGATCACCGCATGGATCGCCGGATTCTTCGCGGCGGCCGCGAAACAGGCGCCGTATTCCTTCTCCCCGGCCTGGCCGGTGACGTCGATCGGGTTCTTGGTCGAGCCGAAGGAGGGGACGGCGGCGGCGAAGGTTTCGCGGAGCGCCTGCTGGTCGTCGTACAGCGCGACGCCGTACTGCTCGCAGGCGTCGGTGGCCATCACGCCGACCCCCCCGCCGTTGGTGACGATCACGGCGTTCTCGCCCTGGAGCGGCGGGGCGGCGTCGAAGAGCTTGCACCAGGCGAAGGCGTCCCGGACCGTGTCGGCGCGCAGGACGTGGCACTGCCGCATCACGTCGTCGAAGATCGCGTCGGACCCGGCGAGCGACCCGGTGTGCGAGGCGGCGGCGACGGCGCCGCGGCTCGAGCGGCCGGACTTGATCACGATCACCGGCTTGCGGGAGGTCGTCGCCCGCAACGCCTCGACCAGGCGCACGCCGTTCCGCACCCCCTCGATGTACATCAGGATCACCTTCGTCCGCTCCTGCTCACGGAAGTACGCCAGCAGGTCCGCCTCGTCGACGTCCGCCTTGTTGCCGACCGAGACGATCGCGGACAAACCGATCCGTTCGACGGCGGTCTTGCCGATCATCGCGACGCCGAGCGCGCCGCTCTGGGTGATGATGGCGACGCCGCCGGGCTGGATACCGCGCGGGCCGAAGGTTACGTTGAGGCTGGCCGCGGCGGAGTACAGCCCGAAGATGTTGGGCCCGACGACGCGCAGGCCGTGCTCCCGGGCGAACGAGACGATCCGGCGCTCCTCGGCGACGTTGCCGACCTCGGAGAAGCCCGAGGTGATGATCAAGAGGTGCCGGACCCCCTTCCGCGCGCAGGCCTGCACAGCCTCGAAAACCCGTTCGGCCGGAATCGCGATCGCCGCGACGTCCACCGGGCCATCGATCTCGTCGATCGACCGCAGCGCCGGCAGGCCGAGCACCTCGCCGCCCTTGGGGTTGATCGGGTAGATCCGCCCGGGGTACCGGCTGTCGAGGATCCGGTCGACCAGCTTGTGCCCGACCTTGTCCGGATGCGGGGACGCGCCGACGACGGCCACGCCGCGCGGCTCGAACAACAACGAAATCTCCGGCAGCGCACTCACGACCGATCTCCGAACGACATGCGCAGCTCCCATACCCCGCCGTCGTTCCGCCGTTCCATGTCGAATCCCATCTTCTCGAGGAGATGCAGCATCGGGCGGTTCTCCACGAGCACCTCCGCGGTGAACCCGAGCAGACCCTCGCGCTTGGCCAGGTAGGTGAGGAAGTTGATCAGTTCCCAGCCGATGCCCTTGTTCTGGAACTCGTCGAGCACCGCGAAGGCGAGCTCCGCGGTGTGCGACGCCTCGTTGATCGCGTACTGTCCCATCCCGACGACCTGCTCGTGGTCGACGTCGCCGACGACGGCGAGGATCACCATCTCCTTCGTGTAGTCGATCACGACGAAGTCCTGCAGGCGCTCGTGCGGCATGTCCCAGCGCTCGGACATGAAGCGGCGCTGCATCGAGCGCTGCGAGAGGGAGTAGAAGAAGTCCTTGAGCAGCGGCTCGTCGGAGATCTTGACCGGGCGCAGCAGCACCGACAGGCCCGTGCGCGTGGTGCGGCGCGTCTCGAGGTGCTCGGGGTACTCGCCGTGCTTGCCGGGGATGAAGGCCTGGTCGCGGTAGATCAGCCGGTGCTGGCGGGCGGCCTCGACCAGCTCCGGCCGGAACTTCGGATGCGCGATCGCGATCAGCGACATCGCCCGCTCGCGGATGTTCTTGCCGTGCAGATACGCGATCCCGTACTCCGTGATCACGTACTGCACGTCGCCGCGGATCAGCGTCGCGCCGGCCCCCTCCTTGAGGAACGGCGCGATGCGGGAGATCGTGCCGTTCTCGGCGGTCGAGGGCAGCGCGACGATCGTCTTGCCGCCGCGCGACAGGACCGCGCCCCGCATGAAGTCGGCGTGCCCGCCGATCCCGCTCCAGAACGTGTGCCCCACCGACTCCGCGGTGGTCTGCCCCGTGAGATCGACCTCGAGCGCCGAGTTGATCGCCGTCATCCGTTCCTGCGCGGAGATGATCCGCGGGTCGTTCGTGTAGTCGACCGTGCGGAACTCGATCGACGGATTGTCGTGGAGGAACTCGTAGGTCGACGGCTTGCCCATGCAGAACGAGGCGACGGTCTTGCCGCGGTCGAGCGTCTTGCGGGAGTTGTCGATGGCGCCGCACCGGATCAGCTCGACGATGCCGTCGGTGAGCAGCTCGGAGTGCACGCCGAGGTGCTTCTTGTCCTTGAGCGCGGTGAGCACGGCGTTCGGGATCGAGCCGTACCCGACCTGGATCGTATCGCCGTCCTCCACCAGCCGCGCCACGTGCCGGCCGATCCGCTGCACCACGTCGTCCGGCGCCCGCGCCTCGAACTCGAGCAGCGGTTCCTCGTGGAACACGAGGTAGTCGATCTCCTCCACGTGCAGGAACGTGTCCCCGTGCACGCGCGGCATCCGCGGATTGACCTGCGCCACCACCAGACTCGCCGCCTCGACGGCCGCCTTCACGATGTCGACGCTGATGCCCAGGCTGACGTAGCCGTGATCGTCCGGCGGCGAGACCTGGATCATCGCCACGTCCACCGGCTCGCGGCCGCTGCGCAGGAGATGGGGCACCTGCGAGAGGAAGATCGGCGTGTAGTCCGCCGCGCCGCGACCGACGGCTTGGCGCGTGCTGTTGCCGATGAAGAACGAGTTCAACCGGAAGTTGTCCTTGAACCGCTCGTCGGCGTACGGCGCGACCCCCAACGTCCAGACGTGGATCACCTCCGCATCGAGAAACGCCTTCGGGTGCGCCTCCACGTAGCGCATCAGCGCCTGCATCAGGTACTGCGGCTCGCCGCAAGCCGTTCCGACGAAGATCCGATCCCCCGGGTGCACGTGGCCGAAGATCACCTCCTCGCCGGCGAACTTGCCGGGATACCTGCGCCGGAGCGCCTCGATGCGAGCTTCGCTCCAGTCATTGGCGGCGCGGGAGGTCATTCCAAGGCTCCTTCGCTCCCCGTCCCTCCTCGCGCATACTCCCAACCGCCCCCCGTTTCAAGCGGCTCCTCGCATCCCCCAGGGTGTCGCCGAAGTCCGCATCGCCGGCCAGCGGCGGAGGTGCGCCCGGCCGTTGGCCTCCGGTCGGGGTCGCGGTATCCTGCTCGACCATGACGCGGCGCACGGAACGCTACGCCTGCATCCACGGCCACTTCTACCAGCCTCCGCGCGAGAACCCGTGGCTCGATGCCGTGGAGGTCGAGGACTCCGCGACGCCGTACCACGACTGGAACGAGCGGATCACGGCCGAGTGCTACGCGGCGAACGCCGCCGCGCGACTGCAGACCGCCGAGGGCCGCCTGACCGCGATCGTCCGCAACTACGACCACATCTCCTTCAACTTCGGCCCCACCCTGCTGGCGTGGCTCGATCGGCACGACCCGGAAACCTACCGCGAGATCCTCGAGGCCGACCGGCAGAGCGCCCTGCGGCTCGGCGGACATGGCAACGCCGTCGCCCAGGCCTACAACCACGCGATCCTCCCCCTGGCCTCGCCCCGCGACCGCGCGACCCAGGTGCGCTGGGGCATCGCCGACTTCCGCCGGCGCTTCGGCCGCGCCCCCGAGGGGCTGTGGCTGCCGGAGACCGCCGTCGATACCCCGACCCTGGAGACGCTGGCCGAGCACGGCATCGCGTTCACGATCCTCTCGCCTCGCCAGGCCAAGGAGGTCGCGCCGCTCGACCTCGACGAGTGGACGCGCGTCGATGAACACGCGCTCGACGCGACCCAGGCCTACCGCTGCGACCTCCCCTCCGGACGCTCGATCGCCGTCTTCTTCTACGACGGGCCGGTGGCGCACGGGATCGCCTTCGAGCGGCTGCTGGACGACGGCGAGGCGTTCGCCCACCGCCTCGCCGCGCTCGTGCCGTCCAAGGGCGCGGCCGGTCCGCGTCTGGCGCACGTCGCGACGGACGGCGAGAGCTACGGCCACCACCATCGTTTCGGCGACATGGCGCTGGCCTACGCCCTGCGCCGGCTCCCGGACCTCGGCGTGCACCCGATCAATCACGGCCGTTTCCTGGAGATCGCCCCGCCGCGGTTGCGGGTGCGGATCCACGAGCGGTCGAGCTGGTCGTGCTTCCACGGCGTCGAACGCTGGCGGTCGGACTGCGGCTGCCACATCGGCGGCGGCCCCGGTTGGAACCAGGCCTGGCGCGCCGTCCTGCGCTCCGCGCTCGATGCGCTGAAGGAACGCCTGGACGCGGTGTTCGAGACGCACGGCGGGCGGGTGCTCGCCGACCCGTGGGCCGCCCGTGATGCCTACATCGAGGTCGTGCTCGACCGCAGCCCCGCGACCGTCGACGCCTTCCTGGCCCGCCATGCCCGCGGACCGCTCGACCCCGCCGGCCGCACCGCCGCCCTGCGCGCCCTCGAGATGCAGCGCCACGGCCTGCTGATGTTCACGAGCTGCGGCTGGTTCTTCGACGACCTGGCGGGTCTCGAGGCGGTGCAGGTGCTGAAGTACGCCTGCCGGGCCGCACGCCTGGCCGCCGAGCTGTCCGGCGAGGACCTGGAGGGGCCGCTGGTGCGCGCGCTGGCCGGGGCCCGCTGCAACGACCCGGCCGGGTGGTCCGGGGCCGACCTGTACGAGCGGCGCGTCCGGCCGCTCGCCACCGACCTCCGCCGCGTCGCCGCGCACCACGCCATCGCCGGAGCGCTCGACGCCAACGGCGCCGCCGAGCGGACTGTCTATGCGTACACCGTGCGGACGATCGAGCGTTCGGTCGCCGAGCACGCGGGGACTCGTCTGGGGGTCGGCCGCTGCCGGGTCACCTCCCGCCACACGGAGGAGTCCGAGGAGGTGACGGTGGCGGTGCTGCACTTCGGCGGGCACGACTTCCGCTGCTCGGTGGGGCCGGCCTCGGACCCCGCGGAGTTCCGGGCGCTGCGCGACGAGCTGCTGGGCGTCTACGACCGGGGCTCGCTCTCCGACGTCGTGACCGCGCTCAACCGCCGCTTCGGCGAGGAGGGTGCGTTCACGCTGCGCGACGCCTTCCTCGAGGAGCGGCGCCGGATCCTCGACCGCGTGGTCCGGGAGACGCTGGACGACCTGCGCGCGGCCCACCTGCGGTTCTACCGCGAGCACGGCCGACTGTTGACCTACCTGGTCGGGTCGAACTACCCGCTGCCCGACACGATGCGGCTGGCCGCCGCGTTCGGGCTGGCCTCCGAGGCCGAGCGGCTGGTGGAGGCGCTGGGGACCTCGGAGCCGGCGGAGCCGCAGGCCGTGGCGACGCTGGTCGAGGAGGCGGCGCGACTGGCGAACCAGGCGCGCACTTGGCGCCTGCGGGCGGCCGAGCCGCGCCTGCGGCGGGCGTTGCACGACGCGCTGCTGGCGCAGTTGCGGCGGCTCGGCGACGCCCCCCGGCCCCAGACCCTCGTCGCGCTCCACGCCCTGCTCGACTTGGCGCGCGATCTGGGCGTCGAGATCGACCTGTGGCGCGTGCAGAGCGTGGCCTTCCGGGTGCTGACCGAGCCGACGTGGGCGTCGCGGCTGCCGCCGGACGCGGAGACTCGGCGGGCGATGTCGTCCGAGGCGCTGCGGCTGGCCGACCGCCTGCAATTCGAGCTCGGGAGGGTCAGCCGCGCCTGACCCTGCGCGGCGGAACGCGCCCGTGCCGGGCGCGGCACACGGTGTGGACGCCCCCGCGCACGCGGTACTCCAGCTCCAGTTCCATCCAGGCCGGTCGCACCGCCCGGACCAGGTCGCGCAGCATCCGCCGCGCGGCGTGCTCCTGGTAGATGCCGACGTTGCGGTACGTCAGCAGGTAGTACTTGAACGAGCGCAGCTCGAGGATCCGCCGGCGCGGGACGTAGCGGATGCGGACGCTGCCGAAGTCGGGCAGCCCGGACCAGGGACAGACCGCGGTGAACTCGTCGGTGTCGGTCTCGACGACCACCTCGCGCCCGGCCTCCTCGTCCGGGAAGGTCTCGAGCATCCCCGGATCGATCGTCGCCGGGCCGAGCACCAGCAGCTTCGGCGCACGCCCGGAGGCGGTCGGAGAGGACGGCTTCTTCGTCTGCACCACGGCGGACACCTCCCGCGCCGTACTGTGCTACGAATCCCGCGGTTCGTGACGACGCGTCGGTCTTTTCCGGACCGGACGAGGAGAGGTGGAGAGGTCGGCTGGGGAGGTGGAGAAGGTCCGGGCGCGGATGCCCTGGCGCGGCGAGGCGCCGCGCCGGGGTTTTCCGGCCTGTTCGAGCTCACGCGGCGAGTTGGGTGAGTTTGTGGAGCGAGCCGTGATGGGCGGCGAGAACGGCGGTCAGGATCTCGCGGCCCTTCGGGCTGACCTGGTAGCGGTGGCTCTTGGGGACCTTGTGCAGGATGCCGTGCGCGGCACTCCTTGACATCCTTTGGACCGTTCTCCTAGGTTCCCGGGCGGCCGGCGGCGCCAGCACCTCCGGTGGACGGCTCGACGATGGCGAGGAAGAAGATCCCGACGACGGTTTATCTCACGCCGGAGCAGGCGGAGGCGCTCCGGTCGCTCCACGAGCGGACGAAGGTGCCGGTGGCCGAGTACGTCCGCGAGGGCATCGACCTGATCCTGGAGCGGCATGCGGACGTGCTGCCCGGCCAGGTCACGATCCCGGGTTTCGAGGAGCCCGGGCGCCGCCGGACGCGCGCCGGGGCGGAGAACGGCCGGTGACGGCCCGCGACGACCCGCGCTGGCGGCGCGGCCTGCGCACGGCCGGCGTCTGGCTCTGGCTCGCGGTCTGGATCGGCCTGCTGCCCGCGTTGTGCAGCGTCGGCATCAATATCCTGCTGGTCCAGCGGGGCTATCTGGAGGGGATCGCGCCGTGGCAGTTGCTGCTGGGTTTCGCGGCGTTGGCCTATGGCGCCTACGGGATCCGGGAGCACCTGCCGTTGTGGAAGTGGGTGGCGAACGAACCGGGGTACAAGCGCCGGCAGATCCGGCGCCACGCCGCGCAGCTCCGGCGCCTGGCGCAGCGGGCCCTGCGCCGGCCGTGGTACCGCGGCCGGCTGAGCGGGGGGGCGGCGCGGGAGGTCGAGGAGGCGGTCCGGACCTTGCGCGACGCGATGAAGGACCGGCTGGCGGCCGAGGAGCTGCACGGACCGCTGGAGCGGCTCGAGGCGCTGTTCGACCGGCACCTCGGCTTCATGAAGTACAGCGTCTACGTCGAATACGCCGGCCAGATCGGGCTTGCCGTGCTGGCCGCCTTCGTGCTGCGGGAGTCGGTCGTCGAGGCGTTCAAGATCCCCTCGGGGTCGATGCTGCCGACGCTCGAGGTCGGCGACCACATCTTCGTCAACAAGCTGGAGTACGGGATCCGCTTTCCGTTCACGGACTGGCTGCCCGTGCGCTACGACGCGCCGCACCGCGGGGACGTCGTGGTGTTCGACGAGCCGACGCAGGGCCCCGACGCGTTCATCAAGCGGGTCGTCGGCGTGGAGGGCGACCGGATCGAGGTCGAGGCGGACGGGACGTTGCGCATCAACGGACAGACGGTGCGCCGCTGCCCCCTGGGTTCGATCCGCGCGCCGCAGGGCGACGACCCGCGCTCGCCGAAGGCCACGTTCGACCTGTTCGTGGAACGACTGGGCGACGTGCGGTACACGGTGCGCCAGATCCACGACCCGGGCGTCGGGGCCGGCTCCGGCGGTCGGCCGGGCGTCCGGGACGTCGGGGGCGGGTTGCTGCTGGTCACCGGGGGGGACCTGCACAGCCGGCCGTATCCGCGGCGGGGCACCCCTGACGCCGCGCGGGGCGGCTTCGTCGTCCCGCCGGGACACGTGTTCGTGATGGGGGACAACCGCGACAACTCGAACGACTCCCGGTTCTGGGGGCCCGTCCCCTTCGCCCGCATCAAGGGCAAGGCGATGTTCATCTGGTGGTCGAACGCGCGCCGCACGGTGGAGACCGATCGAATCGGCATTTCCATCCACGCGGCGGTCCAGGCGGACGCGGAGCGGCTGACGCCGCAGCAGCGGCAGTGCCTGGAGGATCTGGCCCGTCCGGTTCCGAACGCCCCGTAGGGCCGACCTTCGCCCGCGGCGCCGCCGCACGCGGCTCTTGATCCGGACGACCGGTTCTTCCTAGGCTGCGGCCGATCGGCGCGACGGTGCGGGAGGGACGGCCGCATGGCGGAGCTGGAACAGCGCGAATCGTGGGGCAGCCGGTGGGGCCTGATCCTCGCTGCGGCGGGCAACGCGGTCGGCATCGGCAACCTGCTGCGTTTCCCGGCCCAGGCCGCGCAGAACGGCGGCGGGGCGTTCATGATCCCCTACGTCGTCTCGCTGCTGCTGTTCGGCCTGCCGATGATGTGGATCGCCTGGACGATCGGGCGGTTCGGCGGCCGCTTCGGACACGGCTCGACGCCGGGCATGTTCGACCGGATGTGGCGCCACCCCGCCGCCAAGTACCTCGGGGTGATCGGCATCGCGCTCCCGCTCCTGTTCTGCCTGTACTACACCTACATCGAGAGCTGGTGCCTCGGATACGCGTGGTTCTCGCTATCGGGGGACTACCTCAGCACCGCCGGGCGCGCGGTGCACCTGCGCACGTACCTGGACGAGTTCCTCGGCAACACGACGACCACTTCGTACTTCCCGGGCTTCAATGCGGCCATCACCTTCGCGGTCATCACGGTGCTGCTCAACGTCTGGATCCTGTACCGGGGCGTGGCGAAGGGGATCGAGCTGCTGGCGAAGATCGCGATGCCGGCGCTGTTCCTGTTCTGCCTGGTGCTCGTCGTGCGCATGTTCACGCTCGGCGAGGGGCGCGGCTCGATCTGGGACGGCCTGCAGTTCCTCTGGACGCCCGACTTCGGGATGCTGTCCACGCCCAAGGTGTGGGTGGCCGCCGCCGGGCAGATCTTCTTCACCCTCTCGGTCGGCTTCGGCTCGCTCGAGTGCTACGCGAGCTACCTGCGGGACAACGACGACGTGGCGCTGTCGGGGCTGACGACGGTCGCGGCCAACGAGTTCGTCGAGGTGATCTTCGGGTCGTTGATCGCGATTCCTGCCTGCGCCCTGTTCTTCGGCGCCGACCAGGTGCCGGAGATCGCGGCCAGCGGCAGTTTCTCGATCGGCATGGTGGCGATGCCCGAGGTGCTCCGGTCGTTCCCTGGGCTGGAGTTCTTCGGCACGATCTGGTTCCTCCTGCTGTTCTTCGCCGCCTTCACCTCGTCGGTCGGCGTGGCCCAGCCGGTGATGGCGTTCTTCGAGGACGAGGCCAAGCTGCCGCGCCCGGCCGCCGCGATGATCGTCGGCCTGATGTGGATCCTCGGCACGATCCCGATCCTCTTCTTCTACCGCTACGGCGCGCTGGACGAGCTCGACTTCTGGGCCGGAACGCTCGGGCTGGTCGTCTTCGCCCTGATCGAGTCGGTGCTGTTCGCCTGGATCTTCGGCCTGCGGCGCGGCTGGGACGAACTGCACCTCGGCGCCCTGATCCGCGTGCCGCGCGTTTTCCGGCTCGTGATGAAGTACGTGACGCCCGCGCTGCTCGCCGTCATCTTCTGCTGGTGGTTCGTCGATGCCATCGCCCAGGACCTGCTCGTCCCGCGGCCCCGTGTCTCCTACGCGGTGGCCGACGTCGCTTCGTTTCGCGGACACTTCGCCCGCGGACCGGCGCTCGCCCCCGCCGAGCCGGCTCCCGGCGGCGACGCCCGCAGCGCCGACCAGTACCGGACCGCGGTCGCCGCGCAGGTCGAGGCGGTGGAGCACGACCTGTTCGGCTGGGCCGAGGCGGAGATCGCGGCGGACGGCCGCCTCCGCATCCGGTCCTTCTCCGCCGACCCGACCCTGCTCCAGGTGCTCGACGCGGCGGCGCTCGAACGCTGGCTGGCGCTGGAGGGGTTCCACTACGAACCCTCGGACGCGGAACGGCAGGCGCCGGCGGGCGCCGCGTCGCGCCCGGTTCGCCTGCAGCTCGAGGCTTGGAACCGCGCGCCCTACATCTGGCTCGTGCGCATCGTGATGCTCGGCGTGATCTTCGCCTTCCTGATCATCCCCCACGCGATCTGGAAGCGGCGGGCCCGGCTGCGGCGGGAGGAGATCGGCGCCGCGGCCGGTCCCGCCGGGGCGGAGGTGCCGTCATGAGCGGCGTGGCGATCGCCTTCATGCTGCTCACGATGGGCGGCGTCCTGGCGCTCAACGCGCTGTGCATCGGCCTCTGGCTCCGCCGCGGCAAGGCCCCTCCCGCGCCGCCGGACTCGACGCCGCCGGCCGCTCCGCCGGGCGGACCGCCCGCGTCGTGACGGCCGAGGAGCGCCGGCGTCTGCTCGCGCTCGTCGAGCGCGAGCTGGAGTCGCCGCGGGACGACGCGGCGTTCCGGCAGGAACTGCTCGACTCGTGCGGCTCCCTCGAACCCGCCCTGCGGCTTCTCGACCTCCGCGAGGAGCTCCGGCGCAGCACGTTCTACGTCAAGTCCGAGCACGTCTGGTACCGTCGCTTCGGCTTCCGCATGATGCGCCCGTTGTTCCTGCTGGCGGCGATCGCCGCCGTGGCCTTCCTGCTCCAGCGCGCCATCGATCCCGCGACCGGCCTGCTCTGCTTCGCCGGCGGCGCCTTCCTGTTCTACGCGGTGCTGCAGGTCTTCGCCTGGCGCTGGGCGCGTCTCGACGAGAGGAAGCTCGCGGAGCTTCGCGATCGATACCGCCGCCGACTGGAGCGCCTGCGCGACGAGCTGGAGGAGGAAGGGTAGCCGTTCGCCGGGCGGACGCCGGCGAGGGAGGGGCTATCGATATCCCGGCACGGTGACGTCCAGGTAGCGGCGGCCCAACTCCAGGATCATCTTCCGGTCGGCCTCGGTCGCCTTCCGCACCACCTTCGCCGGCACGCCCATCACGACGCTGCCGGCCGGCACCTCCATGCCGGGCGGCACCAGCGCGCCCGCCCCGACGATCGAGCCCTCGCCGATGCGCGCGCCGTCGAGCACGACGGCGCGGATGCCGACCAGGCAGCGGTCCCCGATCGTCGCCGCGTGGACCACCGCGCCGTGTCCGACCGTCACGTCCTCCCCGATCGTGGTCGGCCCGGTGCCGTAGGTCACGTGGACCACGACCAGGTCCTGCAGGTTCGTCCGCCGGCCGACACGGATGCGATGGACGTCGCCCCGCACGACGGTGTGGAACCAGACCGAGACGTCCTCGCCGAGCTCCACGTCGCCGACGACGACACTGGTCGGGGCCAAGAAGACGCCGGGGTGGAGCACCGGGGTCTTCCCGTCGAAGGGCAGGACCAGGCCGCGCGACCGCGCTTCGTCCATCGTCTCACTCCTTTCCCGACTCGACCGCCGGCTCCGTGGAGCGTCGCCGCAGCCACGGAAGGCCCGCGAAGGCGCCGAGGGTTCCGCCGGCCAGGTCGGCGACCCAGTCGAGGACGTCGGCCGACCGGCCCGGGATCCAGGCCTGATGCACTTCGTCGAGCGCCCCGAGGGCGGCGAGGCAGCCGACGACGGCGAGCAGCAGGAAGCCGATCGGATGCCGCCGAAGCCGCGCGTCGCGGGCCGCGCCGAGCGCCGCCAGGAAGCCCAGCACGGCGTACAGCACGGCGTGGGCCAGCTTGTCGCTCCACGAAAACGCGGCGAGCGGCAGCGTCGGGTGGGGGATCGAGGTCAACGTCAGGACCAGGGCGGCCCAGGCGACGGCGGGCCACCAGGCGCGCCAGCGGACGTCGGAGCGGCCGGTCTCCCCCGTCACGACGCCTCCGCGACGGGCGTTCCCGCCAGGCAATGCGGGCGGGCCTCCTCGATCGTCACGCGCAGCAGCGCGCCCGGTTCCGGGGTGAACCCCGCGGCCGGGCGCACGTGCACGACGTCGTTGTGTCGCGTGCGGCCCTGCCAGGTGCCGCCGGCCCGGTCGCTCGGTCCCTCCAGCAGCACCTCCTCCGCGGCGCCGACGCGCCCGCGGCGCCACGCGCCGGCGATCTCGTCGGCGACCCGTTGCAGCCGCCGCAACCGGCGCGCCTTCTCGGCCGCGGGGACGTCGTCGGGCCATCGCGCGGCGGCGGTGCCGGGGCGCGGGGAGTAGGCGAAGGAGAACACCTGCGTGAAACCGACCTCGCGCACCAGCGCCACGGTCTCCTCGAACTGCGCCTCGGTCTCGCCGGGGAAGCCCACGATCACGTCGGTCCCGAAGGTCAGGTCGGCGCGGGCGCCGCGGAGCCGGTCGATCGCGCGGCGGTAGTCGTCCCGGCGGTAGCGGCGGCCCATCCGCCGCAGCACCTCGTCGGAGCCGGACTGGACGGGCAGGTGGACGTGCTCGCACAGCACCGGCGTCTCGGCGTGGGCGCGCGCGGTTTCCTCGTCCACGAAGCGCGGATGGGGGCTCGTGTAGCGCAGCCGGAGCAGTCCCGCCACGGCGCCGACGCGGCGCAGCAGCTCGCCGAACGCGACGCCGTCGCGCCGGTAGTCGTTGACCGCCTGCCCGATCAGCGTCACTTCGCGGACGCCCGCGGCTGCCAGGCCCGCCGCCTCGGCGACCACGTCCTCCGCAGGGCGCAGGCGCAACGGGCCGCGCACCGCGGGAACGATGCAGAACGTGCAGCGTTCGCCGCAGCCCTTCGAGACCGTGACGAAGGCGGTCGGCCCCGGCCCGGACAGGTCGGGACGGGCGGCCAGGAAGTCTTCGGGCCGCCCGGCGGTGAAGCCCGCCGCCACCAGCGGCAGGTCGGCCGCGGGCGGGACGGCGGCGACACCGGGGAGTTCGCCGAGCCGGTCCGGGCCCAGCACGGCATCGATGTGCGCGAAGTCGTCGAGCCATCCGGCACGGCGGCGTTCCGCGGCGCACCCGGCGACGATGACCCTCCGGCCGGCGCGCCGGCGTTTCCAGGCGGCCAGCCGGCCGACGGCCGACCGCGCCTTCTGTTCGGCCTTCTCCCGCACGCAGCAGGTGTTGACGATGCAGACGTCCGCATCGGCGGGCCCGGCGGCAGGCTCGAGGCCCGCGGCCCGGAGCGACTCGGCCATGCGCACCGAGTCGTGGCGGTTCATCTGACACCCCATCGTGACGAACCAGAAGCGGCGGGGGCGGCGAGGGTCAGACATCGGCGGTCCGCCGGTCGAGGCGCACGGCTCAGGAGAGCTTGGGCGGCGGGGGTTGCTCGGCGATCGGGTCGAGCAGCCGCCAGCCGCGGATCTCGGCCACGGACATCAGCAGCAGCACCACGCCGGCGAAGGTGAACAGGTGCAGGAGGTAGGGAATGACGCCCGCTTCCTTGCGCAACTCCTCCGCGGGCGTTCCCGGCGGCGCGGGTCGTCCGGCGTCGCGCGCGGCCGCCTCGGCGGCCGCGCGCCGTTCGATCGTGCTCTGGTAGCCGTGCCGTGCCGCCAGCGACCCGCCGATCCCGCCGGCCGCCAGCAGCAGGCCGACGATCGCCAGACCGGCCGCCCGTCGCTTGTCGCCCCGTTGCGCCACCGCGCGCCTCCTGCGCCCCTCGTCGCGGGCGGGAACCTACCGCGGGACGACGGCGGCGGCAAGGACGACGCGAGGGAATTCGTGCCGGCGGGCCCTCCCGTCCTTGCCGGTGCTGCGCCGGGCGAGTATCGTCTGACGGCAGCGGGAGGGATGGCGGTGTCGGCGCCCGGTCGGGACCTGTTGTCGAAGACGTTCGAGCTGGCCTCGTCGCCGGCGTGCTATGCGTGGTTCGAGCGCTTGGCGGATGCGCGCGTGCCCGGGCCGTTGCGCGCGCCGCTGTTCCGCGCCCTGGCGCGGCTCGGCGGGATGGACCTGAGCGAGGTGGCGGCGCCGCTGGCGACGTTCCCGTCGCTCGGCGCCTTCTTCCTCCGGCGCCTCGCCGATGGCGCGCGGCCCATCGATCCCGACCCGCAAACGCTGGTCTCGCCGGCCGACGGAACGCTGCAGGCCTGCGGCTCGTTCCAGGCAGGCGCGGACCCGGTGCTGCCGATCAAGGGCTCCCGCCTGGCGCTCGGACGGGCCCTCGGGCCGAATCGCGAGGCGATTTCCGGCGGTGGGCACTTCTTCGTCGTCTACCTGTCGCCGCGGGACTATCACCGGGTGCACCTCCCGGCCTCCGGTCTGGTCCGCTCCTGGCAGTCGGTGCCCGGCACCCGGTTCCCCGTGAACTCGCTGGGAATGCGCGCCTGTCCGGATGTGCTGTCGAGCAACGAGCGGGCGGTGGTGGAACTGGAGCTCGACGGCGGCGGCCGGCTGTTCCTGGTGCTGGTGGCGGCGTTCGGCGTGGCGCGGACGGAACTGGTCTTCGCGACACCCCAGGAGGTCCGGCGGCGGGCCGGGGGACCGCCGGTGGTGCTGTCTCCACCGCGACCTCTGGACCGTGGAGCCGAGGTCGGCGCCTTCAACCTCGGGTCGACGGTAATTGCGATTTGGCCCGCGGGCCGCGATCCGGTAGTATGGGTGCGCCGTGCCGGGCCGATCCGGGTGGGCCAAGCTGTGGCCCGATTCGGCGACGCCGGCGCGTGAGGACTGGATGAAGCCAACGGGCCCGAAGGGCGCCGGCGGATCGGACTCGTCCGAAGCCGACGCTCTACCAGACGACGTCGCGCCGGAGGCGGCCCACGGCCTGTCGCCCGCGCAGGCGATCGCTATGAGCCGCGCCGTCGTGTTGGGCGAGGGCGAAGCCGACGTTCCGATCGACCTGACCGAGGAGTCGACCGAACCGGCGCCGGCGGCTCCCGAGCACGAAGACCGGACGGATGAGGTTCCCGGCCAGCTGCTGGAGGCCGCCGTCGCCGCAGCGACGCTGGCTCCTCCGCCGCGGCCGCGTCCGTCGTTCGGAGCCGCGGCGGGTCCGCCGAAGCGTTCGTCCGAGCCTCCGCCGCACGCGTCTTTCCGGGCCGAGCCGTCGTCCTCGGTGATTCCGGTGCCGCCGCCGTTCGTGCCGTTCCCGGCGAACCTTCCGGAAGTCCCGGGAGCGGTGCCGGCACACCGGCCCGCGGTCCAGCCCCCGGCGCCCGCACCGCTGGATTCCAGGCCGTCCGCACCGCCCGCCGCGCCCCCCGCGCCCGTGCCGCCGCCCGCCAGAGTCCGACCGTCCATGCCGGTGCCGGCGGCGCCGCCCACGGACGGATTGCCGAAGGTGATCATCTCCGAGGAGGCCTACCGTCCGTCCCAGGTGCCGCCGCCTCCCACCGCGCCGGCCCCGTCGCCGGTCCCGTTTCCGGCAGCGCCTCCTCGACCCGCGCCCCCGTCCCGGCCCGTTTCCACCAGGCCCCCGGAGCCGCCCCCGCGGGCGTCGGAACCGCCCGTCGAGTTGGTGGATGACGCGGTCGTCGAGGAAGCATCGGCCGGCGCGGGTGTGGTCGATCTTCCGGCCGCCGAGATAGAGGAGTTGCCGGAGGAGGCGGCAGTGCCGGAGGTGCCCGCGCGGTCGCAGCCCGTGCCGGCGGAACCGGCCTCGACCGAAAGAGCGATGGCGGACCGCGAGGAGACGTGGGCCGAGGTCGCCGGTCTTCAGGAGGCCGCAGTCCCGGAGGAGGGAGGAGGAGCGGCGGACGAGGAGGTGACGCCGGCGGAAGGACGGACGTTCGTGGCGGAAACCGCGCCGGCGGACCCGGCCCTGGCGGCACCCGAAGCGGCCCCGGCGGCGGTGGAAGGGCCCGAGACGACACCGGTGGCGGAACCGGCGGACGGCGCTCCTTCGGCGACGGGCGAGGGCGAGGCCGGCGATGCGGAAGAGGTTTCGCTGAGCGACGTGCAGGTCGTGCAGGATTCGCCCGGCGCGGCGGCGGCCGTCGCGGAAGCGGAGGAAGAGCCGTCGGCCGCGCCGGCCGTGGAAATGGAGGAGGGCGCGGCGCGCGAACTCGGCGATCTCGCGCCGCTCGGCGCGGCGGCGCCGCAGGCCGACACGGACGACCCGTTCGCGCCGCCGGTGACGGCCGCGCCGGCCGCGAAACGGCGGGTGGTCGAGGTGCCGGAGGACCTGGGTTTCGACGCACCGCCTTCGGTGATCTCGATTCCCGAGGACGACGTGCCCCGGACCCCGGTCACGGCCGAGGAGAAGCTGGCGGAGTTGGAGGCGGCATTCCTGCCCGGCATGGCGCCGGCGACGGTGACCCGCCGGGGGGACGAGGTGAAGCCGGCGGCCGGAGAGGCCCCGCCGGCGGAGGAGGTCGCGGAGGAGATCGGCGAGGCCGACGTCCAGTCGCTCGAGACGGAGGAATCCGAGCCGAGCGCGGCGCCGTTGATCGCGCCGGAGCGGCCCCGGCCCTCGGCGGCGCCCCGCCCCCGCGCCCGCCGGCGGCGAAGGCACGGCGAGCGCCGGCCGTGGTGGGAGGAGATTTTCGACGACGAGTACATCCGTTCCCTGCCGCGCTACTCCGCGGAGCAGACGCGGCGCGAGGTCGAGTTCATCGAACGCTCGCTCGGCGTCGCCCGCGGCGCCCGGGTGCTGGACATCGGCTGCGGAGACGGGCGGCACGCGGTCGAGCTCGCGGTACGCGGGTTCGAGGTGGTGGGGTTGGACCTGTCGCTGCCGATGCTGGCCCGCGCGGGCGACCTCGCCCAGGCCCGCTCGGTCAAGCTCAACTTCATCCAGGGCGACATGCGGGACCTGCGGTTCGAGTCGGCGTTCGACGCGGCCTACTGCGTGGGAACGACGTTCGGCTACTTCGACGACGAGACGAACGTGCAGGTGCTGGCCAACGCCGCCCGGGCGCTCAAGCCCGGCGGCCGCTTCCTGCTCCAGGTCTGCAACCGCGACCACGTCCTGTGGCACCAGCCCCGCTCGACCTGGTTCCAGGGCGACGACCGCCAGTACCTCGAAGACACCGACTTCAACTTCATCCAGAGCCGGCTGACGGTGAAGCGCTCCTGGGCGACCAGCGCGGGCGACCAGGAGACGATCGAGTACTCGATTCGCCTCTACTCCCTGCACGAGATGGGCAAGATGTTCCACGCCGCGGGGTTCCGCGTGATCGAGATCTCGGGCCAGTACGCCACCCCCGGCGTGTTCTTCGGCGGGGACTCGCCGAACCTGATCCTGCTGGCGGAGAAGCCCTGACCGCGTTCCGCGATCCCGCTGCGTTCTCGCGCCCGTCCTCTTCACGAACAGGGCAAGTTCGGGCGCGCGCGAGCGCAGCGTCGAGCGTTGGCTGGACTCTTCGACCTGAGGTGGAACCTCGTTAGTCCTCGGCTCCCTCGAGCTGGACGACCAGGCGGCACGGCAGGGTCTCGAAGCTCGTGCCGCCGAAACCGATGAAGTCGCGGCAGTCGGCCCCCGCCGCGGCGCCGACCCGCAGCGTGTCGGTGGCCGCGACGCTCGCCGGCACCGCCTCCTCGGCTTCCCCGGCATCCCCCGCGCCGCCGTCCGCCGCGGCCGGCCGGACGCGCCGGACCAGTTTCCCCCGGATCTCCTCGGTCGATTCCACGACGCAGGCGGCCCGGACGCCGCCCAGGCCGTCGGGTTCCTCGCCGCGCAGCAGCTGGCGGGCCCGGGCCTGGAAGACGAAGTTCCCCTCCGCATCGATCGAGGCCTGGAACGTCCCCTGCGACCCGACCCAGGTCAGCAGGCCGGAGCGCTCGTAGAGTCGAACGTCGAGTTCGGAGACGTCCGGGATCGTCCCGAGGGCTGCGCCGCAGGAGTTCTCTTCGAGCGTCGCGCGCACGGTCATCTCGCCGACCAGCTCGCCGGGGTCGCCGAGCAGGCCGCAGCCGGCGGGGAAGACGAGGCACGAGAGGAACCACCCGACCCGCATCGCCCACCTCCTGGAGCCGGACTGTACCCGGCGGCGGCGCCGGTGGGAAAAAACCGGCGGGCGCTCTCCGGGGCGGCTTCGGTTTCCGCGTCCTGTGGTATGGTTCGGCACCGCCGGGAGGAACCGATGAGCGCACGGACCGTTCGAGCACCCCGAGGCACGCAGTTGACCTGCCGGAGCTGGCTGACCGAGGCGCCGTTCCGGATGCTCCAGAACAACCTCGACCCCGACGTCGCGGAGCGGCCGCAGGACCTGGTGGTCTACGGCGGGACCGGGAAGGCGGCGCGCAACTGGGCCTGTTTCGACGCGCTGCTCGCGTCGCTGCGAACGCTCGGCGACGACGAGACCCTGCTCGTCCAGTCGGGCAAGCCGGTCGGCGTCGTGCGGACGCACGCGGATGCGCCGCGCGTCATGATCGCCAACTCGAACCTGGTCCCCCGGTGGGCCACCTGGGACGAGTTCCGGCGCCTCGAGGGGCTCGGGTTGACGATGTACGGCCAGATGACGGCCGGCTCGTGGATCTACATCGGCACGCAGGGGATCCTCCAGGGAACCTACGAGACGTTCGCGGCGGCGGCGGAACGGCACTTCGGCGGGGATCTGTCGGGCCGCTGGATCCTGTCGGCCGGCCTGGGCGGGATGGGCGGGGCGCAGCCGCTGGCGGCGACGATGAACCGCGCGGCGTTCCTCGGCGTGGAGGTCGACCCGGCGCGGGTGGAGCGGCGGCTCCAGACCCGGTACCTGGACCGGAAGGCGGCGACCCTCGACGAGGCGCTGGGGTTGTTGGACGAGGCGTTGAAAAAGCGGCAGGCGGTGTCGATCGGCCTGGTGGCCAACGCGGGCGACGTGTATCCCGAGCTGGTGCGCCGGGGCCGGATCCCGGACCTGGTGACCGAGCAGACCAGCGCGCACGACCCGCTCCACGGCTACGTCCCCCGCGGCCTCTCGCTCGACGCGGCGGCGGCGTTGCGCCGGAGCGACCCGCAGGAGTACGTCCGGCGGGCGCGGGAGAGCATGGCCGCCGAGGTGACCGCGATGCTGGAGATGCAGCGGCGCGGGGCGAAGGCGTTCGACTACGGCAACAACATCCGGGCCGAGGCGGTGGCGGGGGGGGAGTCGCGGGCGTTCGAGATCGGCGGCTTCGTGCCGCTGTACATCCGGCCGCTGTTCTGCCAGGGGAAGGGACCGTTCCGGTGGGTGGCGTTGTCGGGCGATCCGGAGGACATCCGGGCGACGGACGAGGCGGTGAAGCGGGCGGTGCCGGGCGATCGGGCCTTGCACCGGTGGCTCGACCTGGCGGCCGAGCGGGTGGCGTTCCAGGGGCTGCCCGCGCGCATCTGCTGGCTCGGTCTCGGCGACCGCGCGAAGGCCGGGCTGGCGTTCAACGAGCTGGTGCGGAGCGGTCGCGTGAAGGCGCCGATCGTGATCGGCCGCGACCACCTGGACTGCGGCTCGGTGGCCTCGCCGAACCGCGAGACCGAGGGAATGAAGGACGGTTCCGACGCGATCGCCGACTGGCCGATCCTGAACCTGGTTGCGAACGCCTGTTGCGGGGCGACGTGGGTCTCGTTCCACCACGGCGGCGGCGTGGGGATCGGGTACTCGCTGCACGCCGGGATGGTGGTCGTGGCGGACGGCACGGACGCGGCCGCGCGACGCCTGGAGCGGGTGTTGACGGCCGACCCGCTGCTCGGCGTCTACCGCCACTACGACGCCGGCTACGACGAGGCGATCGCGTTCGCGGGGGAGCGCGGCGTGCGGGTGCCGATGCCGCGCTGACCTGGTCCCGGCCTCCTTGCGCCGCTGCGGCCGACCCGATAGCATCGGGCGTCGTCGCGCGTCGGGCGCGGGGAGCGCAGGGATGCTCGAAGCGGAGGTCATCCTCAAGCATGCTGGCCAGCTCGTCACGGTCCCGCCGCGGGCCCGGGGGGCGCGGGACGACGAGCTGGGGGTGATCGAGGACGGGGCGCTGGCGATTGCCGAGGGGCGCGTGTTGTGGGCCGGGCCGACCGCCGCGCTGGCGCGGCACGTCAAGGTCACGCCGCGCACCGAGATCTACCATCTGCACGGCCGCGTGGTGACGCCGGGTCTGGTCGACCCGCACACCCACCTGGTGTTCGCGGGGACGCGCGAGCACGAGTTCGCGCTGCGGGCGGCCGGCCGACCGTACCTCGAAATCCTCGCGGCCGGCGGGGGCATCCTTTCCACGGTGCGGGCGACGCGGGCGGCGAGCGACGACGAACTGCTGCGGCTGGCGCTGGCGCGGCTGAGCCGCTGCCTGTCGTTCGGCGTCACGACGCTCGAGGCCAAGAGCGGCTACGGGTTGTCGCTGGAGCACGAGCTGCGGATCCTGCGCACGATCGACCGGGCGGCCCAGATCCATCCGGTCCGGCTCGTGCCGACGCTGCTGGCGGCGCACGCCGTGCCGCCGGAGTTCAAGGGACGCCAGGCGGCGTACGTGCGTCACGTGGTGGACGAGATCCTGCCGGCGGTGGCGACGGAGCGCCTGGCGGAGTACTGCGACGTGTTCCTCGACCAGGGCGTGTTCACGCTGGAGCAGGCCCGGCGGATCCTCGAACGGGCGGCGCGGCTCGGGCTTCGCCCGCGGCTGCATGCCGGGCAGTTCTCCGATCTCGGCGGGGCGCAGCTCGCCGCCCGGCTCCATGCGGCCTCGGCCGACCACCTCGAGCACGTCTCGGCGGCGGGGCTGCGGGCGATGGCGAAGGCGGGGGTGACGGCGGTGCTGCTGCCGGGCGCGGCGTTGTCGCTCGGGATGAAGCCGCCGGACGCCCGGCCGTTCCTGCGCGCCGGCGTGCCGGTGGCCCTCGCCACCGACCTCAACCCGGGCACCTCGATGACCGAGAACCTGCTGCTGATGATGACGATCGGCGTGACGCAGCAGAAGCTGACGCCGGCACAGGCGTTGCGCGCGGTGACCGACCACGCCGCCGCGGCGCTCGGCCGCTCGGGGCGGGTCGGCACGCTGGCGATCGGCGCCGAGGCCGACGTGGCGGTGTTCGACGTCGCGGACTGGCGGCAGCTGGCCTGGCACTTCGGCGTGCCGCACGCGGAGATGGTGCTGATCGAGGGCGAGGTCGTCTGGTCGCGGGACCCGATCCGGCGGATCTCCGGGCGGCGCGGCCGGCGGCGGCGACGGCGCTGACCGTCGTCCGCCGGCGCAGGAGGGGCGTGGATGGACGTGGCGGCCTTCTGGGCGGCGTACAAGGTCCAGATCATCGTCTGGGTCGTCGTCGTGCTGCTCGCCTTCTCCGTGCTCAACCGGATGTTCGGCGTCGTGCGCCTCGCCGTCTGCCTCGCCATCGGCGCCGCGCTCGGCTGGGGCAGCGCCTGGGCGTTGCAGCGCGCCGGGGTCTCGGGCGCCATCGCCTACTTCGCGGCCGCGGTCGTCACGGTGATCGTCCTGTTGATCGGCATGCGCCGCAGGAGGCGGTGAGGCGATGCGTCCCGAGGAGGGCCGCGAGGTCGTCGAGGAGGTGGTGCGGCGGGTGCAGGCCGACGTGCTGGCGTCGTGCCGCACGTCCCCGGCCGGGGCGCTGGAGAGCCTGATCAACGACGCGGTGTTCCACGAAACCGAACGGCTGCGACGGGAGCGGGGCCGGGGCCGGGAGGCGCAGGTCGAGCGCACCTTCTGGCGGCGGGCGCAGCATCGTTTGCAGCATGCGACCGAGATCGAGCTGGTGGCGCTGCTCGGAGACATCGTCCGCTGGCACGCCGGCGAGATCGTCGGCCGGTTCGACCCCCGGGTCTACCGCTTCACGATCGAGGTCGTGCCGTGGATCCTGACCGTCGGCCTCAACACCGCCGCCCCGCGCCGGATGTTGGCCGACCTTCCGCGCCTCCCGCGGGTGCGCCACAACCTGATCGTCCGCGGCGAGATCGACCTGGCGCGGCGAGTGGACGACCTGGGGACGATCCTGCTCGTCCCCACCCATTCCAGCCATCTCGATTCCGTCACCGTCGGCTGGTCCGCCGCCGACATCGGCCTCCCGCCGCTGACCTACGGCGCCGGCCTCAACCTGTTCACCAACCCGGTGCTCTCGTTCTTCATGCACAACCTCGGGTCGTACCGCGTCGACCGCAAGAAGAAGCACGAACTGTACAAGCGGGTGCTCAAGGAGTACGCGACCGTCACGCTCGAGCGCGGGTACGATAACCTGTTCTTCCCCGGCGGGACGCGCAGCCGCAACGGCGCGATCGAACGGCGGCTCAAGCTCGGACTGCTCGGCGCCGGCCTCACCGCCTACGTCAACAACCTGCGGCGGGGCAAGCCCAAGCCGAACGTCTACGTCGTGCCCTGCACCGTGAACTACCACCTGGTGCTCGAGGCCGAGACCCTGATCGAGGACTACCTCAAGGAGGAGGGGAAGAGCCGGTACATCATCGAGGACGACGAGGCGTCGAGCTGGCGCAAGTGGCTCAAGTTCCTCCACAACCTGTGGCAGCTCGACAGCAAGATCTTCATCACCTACGGCCGGCCGCTCGACCCCTTCGGCAACCCCGTCGACGACCAGGGCCGGTCGCTCGACGCCCGCGGCCGCACTCTCGACCCGCGCTCGTTCGTGCTGCGCGACGGGGAACCGGTGCACGACGCGCAGCGCGATGCGGAGTACACCAAGGACCTGGGGCGGGCGGTGGTCGAGACCTATCGCCGGGACAACACCGCCCTCGGCACCAACGTCCTCGCCACCGCGGCCCTCGGGCTGCTGCGCGCCCGCACCGGACAGTCCGACGTCTACCGGCTGCTGCGGGCGATGCGTCCCGCCGAGCCGTTCCGGCTGCGGGAGGAGGTCTACCCGGTCGTCGAGGCGGTGCTCGACGGCGTGCGCCGCCGCGCCGCCCGGGGCGAGTTGCGGCTCTCCGAGGAGATCGACCGGCAGGACGCCGCCGCGGTGACCGCGGGCGCGCTGCGACACTTCGGCACCTACCACCAGGAACCGGTGGCGGTGCGGCAGGGACCCGACCTGGTCGTGCGGAACAAGAACCTGGTCCTGTACTACCATGGCCGGCTGTCCGGCTACGGGTTGGACGACGAGGCGACGGCTGCGGCGGCGCGGCTGTAGGCGGGAGCGGCGATGACGACCTCCGCCCCGATCGCGGTTCTCGGTCCCGGGTCGCTCGGCGCGCTCCTCGCCCGCCTCGTCGCCCAGGGCGGCCAGCCGGTCGCCTGGTGGGGCGGCGAGAACGCCCCGCTCGTCGAACGCCGCGCGCGGCGGCGCGGCGAGCGGGACGCCGGCACCACCCTCCCGCCGGAGGTGCGGCGCTGCGCCGCGCCCGAAGAAACGCTCGACGCCGCCAGGCTCGTGTTCCTCGCCGTCCCCGCCGGCGCCCTGCTCGACCTCGCCCGACGCCTCGGCGAACGGCTGTCGCCCGACCGGCTCGTCGTCCATGCCGCCAAGGGGCTCGAAGGCCCCTCCGGTCGCCGCCCCACGGAGATCCTCGCGGCCGAGGTTCCCGCCCGGCGCCTCGGAGCCCTCGGCGGCCCGTACCTCGTGGCCGAGGTGCTGGCGGGCTACGCCACGACCCTCGTGGTCGGCTCGCGCTTCGACGAGGTCCACCAGGCGGTGCACGACGCCCTGGCCACGGAGCGAATCCGCATCGAACGGACGCACGACGTGGTGGGCGTCGAACTGGCCGGGGCGGCCGTCGTGGCGCTCGGCGCCGCCGCCGGCCTCTGCTCCGGCCTGCGGCTCGGGAGCGGCGCGCGGGCCGTGCTGCTGGCACGCGCCCAGCAGGAGGCGATGCGGCTCGGCGTGGCGTCCGGCGCGACGGCCGAGACGTTCGGCGGTCCGGCCGGACTGGCGGACCTGCTGGTCGTGACGGCCGACCCCGAGGGGCTCGGCTACCGGTTCGGCCGGCGGGTCGGAGCGGGAGAGCCGGTCGGGTCGGTCCGCGAGGACGCCGAGTCCCGCACGGAGGCCCTGCGCGCCCTCGAGGGGCTGCGGGCCATCGCGCGGCGCACCGCAGTCCCCGCCCCGACGATCGAGGCGCTGCGGAGCATCCTCGTCGACGGCGCTCCCCCCGCCACGACGCTCGACGCATTGCTGCGCAGCGGATCTTGATCCGGCGGGGCGGCGGAACGGACCCGCGCAGGACCCCCCGGCGGCGCCGTGCCGACCGGGTGCCCGACCGGAACTCCCGGGCGGCCGGACCTTGCCCGGTCGCCCGGCTTCTGGCATCGTCCCGGCCGATGTCTCGACTTCCAGACCACCTGCGCATCCTGTTCGTTTCCGACCGCGATGCCTGCCGCGGACCGATCGCCAAGGGTTTCCTCCAGAGTCTCGGAGGCGCCGGGATCACAGCGGAAAGCTCCGGAATCGAGGCTCGACCCGTCCTGCCGGAAACGGTCCGCGTCATGTCGGAGGTCGACATCGATGTCTCGCGGCATGTCTCGCGAACCACGGCCGACCTGGGAACCGCGACGTTCGACCTGGTCGTCACGCTGGGGGACCGTGCGCGCGAGTGGTGCGCGGAGATCCGCGCGAAAGGAACCGGGGGGGCGGAGGAGGATGACCCGCGGTTGCGCAACCCGCTGTTCGGAGAGGTGCCGTTACGGCTGCACTGGTCGATCCCGGACCCGACGGCCGGTGTGGAGGGCGGGCCGGAGCTGTTGGCGGCGTGCCGGACGACGCGCGACCTGCTGCGGGAGCACGTGGCGGCCCTCCTCGGCCACGGCTATCTCGGAGCGCTGGCGCGGGAGCGGGAGAGACAGGCCCGGCTGCTCGATTCGCTGGACGAGGGGATCCTTGTCCACGACGCCTTCCGGCGGATCTACCTGTTCAACCGCGCGGCGGAGCGGATCACCGGGTTGTCGCGCGAGGCGGTGCTGGGACGGGACTGCCACGGGGTGTTCGCGCCGGACGGGTTGTGCGGCCGGCAGTGCGCCTCGTGCCGGGGGAGCGAGTTGCCGGCGGAGCGTTGCGAGTATTCGACGACGTTCACGCGACCGGACGGGACGGAGCGCCGCCTGCGGGTGGTGATCAACCCTGTGCGGCTCGACGACACCGGCGCCCGCGGGGTCATCGCCTCGCTGCGCGACGACACGGAGGTGACCGAGCTGCGGCACCGGCTGCACTCGACCCGCAGCTTCCACGGGATGGTCGGGGTCTCCCGGGCGATGCAGGAGATCTTCGAAACGATCCGCCAGGCGGCGACGGCCGACTTCCCGGTGTTGATCGGCGGGGAGAGCGGCACCGGCAAGGAACTGGTGGCCAACGCGATCCACAACGAGAGCCGGCGGCAGGGCGGTCCGTTCGTGCCCGTCTCGTGCGGCGCACTCCCGGAGACGATTCTCGAGAGCGAGCTGTTCGGCCACGTGCGCGGCGCGTTCACCGGGGCGATCCGCGACAAGAAGGGGCGCTTCGAGCTGGCGCACGGCGGCACGCTGTTCCTCGACGAGGTCGGCGAGCTGAGCCCGGCGATGCAGGTCAAGCTGCTGCGGGTGCTCCAGGAGAAGCGGTTCGAGAAGGTCGGCGGGGAGCGCACGATCCAGGTGGATGTCCGGATCATCGCGGCGACCAACCGCGACCTGCGGGCGATGGTCAAGGCCGGCGCCTTCCGCGAGGACCTGTACTAC
>JAAZOP010000372.1 GCA_012797735.1 Myxococcales bacterium | reverse complement strand
TGCCCGGCGTGACCCCTTGAAATCAAAGGGAAGTGATCGGCGGAATTCGTCGGCCCGACGGCGCCCGCCACTTTCCGCCAGGGCGGGGAGCGATCGCCAGGGTCGCAGCGGTCCGACCCGGAATCGGCGAATAGGCGGACAGCCCGAGGCGAGGAGACGGCTCATGTCGTGGCCAGGATGCCGGGAGGAGCCCCGGGTGGACCGGGTCGCGGCCCTCTTCGCCAACAAGCCTGGGTTGGGCGGGGGCGGGCGAATAGGCGGACAGCCCGAGGCGAGGAGACGGCTCATGTCGCGGCCAGGATGGCGGGAGAAGCCCCGGGTGGACCGGGTCGCGGCCCTCTTCGCCAACAAGCCTGGGTTGGGCGGGGGGGCGCGCGCGCGGGGCGGCGGCAGGGCTACATGCGGACGCGCCGGCCGAGGTGCATGGCGGCCTGGAGACCGGCGAGGAAGCCGGAGAGGATGGCGGAGCCGTAGCCCGCGCCGGGTTGGGTCCAGGCACCGGCGAGAAACAGGCCGTCGATCGGGGTGCGCGCTTCGAGCCGCCGGCTGCCCGATTGCTCCGGCGTCGGCTCCCAGCCGAACAGACTGCCGTCCGGGTCGCCGGACCAGTCGGCCAGGTCGAGCGGCGTGAGGAGCCGATCGGTATCGAGGCGGCGTTCGAGGTCGGGGAGGAGGCACGCCAGGCGCGCCAGCAGGGTGGACCGCGTCTCGGCGGCGAGGTCGGCGCGGTCGTCGGGCTGGAGCGCGGCCCAGCGGTCGAGGCGGTCGGGGACGGTCGCGGCCACCAGTGTGATCTCCTTGGCACCGTGTTCGGGACGGTGCAGTGCCACGGTCAGCGTCCGGCCTGCGACGGAGTCCTCGTCGAGCGCTCGGGCGTGGGCGCCCAGATCGGTGCCGGCCATCAGGGCGAGGTAGTCCGCGCGGGCGTCGAAGTCGGCGCGGCGGGCGCGGACGGCCAGCAGATGGACGCAGGCGGAGGCCGACGGGCGTGATTGGGCGATGCGCTGCAGGTAGCCGGCGTGGACCGCCTCCCGGGGCACGAGCGAGCCGAAGGCGACGCGGGCGGGGACGTCGAGCACGACGACACGCGCGTCGAACTCCTCCTCGGCCGTGCGCACGCCCAGAAGCCGGCGGCCGTCGGTGCGCACGGCCGCGACCGCCGCCCGCGTACGGACCTCGGCCCGTTCGCGCGCCGCCTCTCCGAGCAGTTGCACCAGGCGCCGTCCACCGCCCTCGATGCGCATCGGTCGGCGCAGGGCGGCGGTCGCCGAGAGACCCCAGGCGATGAACGCGTGGTCGGCCGGCGTCGATCCGTAGGTCGGTCCAAGGCCAGCCAGGACGGTGCGGGCGCGCGGGTCGCGCACGGCGGACTCGAGGTACTCCGCGACGCTGCGGCCCCGGTGGCGGAAAAGGGTCGGGTAGAAGAGAGGAAAGCCGAGGACGCGCAGGGCGGCCGAACGCGAGTCCTCGCCGAGACGTTCGACTTCGTGTTCCAGGCGGTCGAGCGTGGCGAACACGCGGCGCAGGCGGCGCTCCTCCTCGGGGAACGCCTCGACCAGTGCCGCGGAAGCCGCTTCGAAACCCGCCGGGATGACGGCGCGGAGGTCCTCGTCGCCGCGCACCTCGCAGACGGTGTCGGCAGGCACCGGCGCGAGGCGGGACAGGACGCCGAGGTGTTCGAGGATCCGTACCTTGGGGTCGGCCTCGTGAAAGCCCTCCGTGCGACCCCAGTTGGCGGGGATCAGATGGTCGCCGACCTTGACGCTGCGCGCCAGGCCGCCCAGGCGGTCGCTCCGTTCGAGGAGCAGTACATCGAGGCCCTGGCGGCCGAGGAAAGCGGCGCACGTGAGGCCCGCGATGCCGCCCCCGACGACAATGACGTCGGGTTCGGCCATCGACTAGGCGTCGGAATCGGGGCCGGTGTCGTGTTCTGCGTCGGGCTCGACATCGGCCGGTGTGTCGCCGGCGGTGTCGGGTTCGACGTCAGCCGGCGTGTCGCCGGTGGTGTCGGGCTCGGTGTCTTCCGGCGTATCGGCGCTGGTGTCGGGCTCGACGTCGGCCGCGTCCGCTTCGGATTCTGCCTCGGCCTCCGCGGGCGTGTCGGCGTCCGCGTCCGCATCGGCATCCGCGTCCGCGTCCGCGTCCGCGCCGCGCAGCTCGTCGCAGGCCGCCTGGGTCGCGGTGCAAATCCCGTCGTCGGTGTTTCCGGCGGCTGGATTGGTCTTGCAGCAGATGTTGGATTCGCAGTCCGAGTTGATCTGGCAGCGGCCGCCGTCGGCCTGGGTGCAGGCGAGCGCAACGACCCATCCGAGGGCAACGGCGGCTGCGAGACCGAGGTACAGGCGCATGGACATCTTCTCACCCCGTTCCGGCGGGATGGGTAGCAGGTTCCGCGGGGGTTTGCAAACCGAGGCGGCGATGTGCTGTAGGATCCGGCGCGACGGAAGGAGGCATGCGGTGCGTGGGGTTCGCTGGTTGGTCCTGATCCTGGCGGCGGCGGGCTGGGTGGGATGTCAGCTCGCGGCCCGTGACGAGTTGCGCCGGCACCCGCCGCGGCCGCGGCCGGTGGTGCCGGTGTCGGCGGCGCCCCAGCGCGGCGGAGGCTCGGGCGGGGAAGAGTCTGCGGGGCCGGGGTCCGAGGGGAGCGGTGCCGGCGGCCCGGTCGAGGGAGGCGCGGCCGAAGCCGCAGCGGACGCGGAGCAAGCCCCCCGGCGGCTCGACGCGCTGGCGCGGCTGCGCGAGTCCTTCGTCGCGGCAGCGAAGGAACTCGTCGGCACGAACGCCTGGGTTTCGATCCCGGAGCTCGCCGCGCGGATCGCCGGGCAGGTTTCGAAGGTGCCCGGATGGCGGGAGGTACCCGCGGCCAGCCTCGAGACGCCGTTGCGCGAGACGGCGCTCCATGCGCTGGTGTGCCGGGCGTTGCGCGACGGCGCCGGCGCGTGCGCGAGCGCCGATGCGTTGTTCGCCGACGGGACCGCGGTGTGCACCGACGCGGTGCGCGCGCTCCAGCAGGCCCGGGCGTTGCGGCAAGGGGTGTCGTTCGAGCCGGCGGCGCGAGCGGTCGGCTTCCCCGACGACCGCGCGGTGGTGGGAGCCGCGCGCGCGGCGCTGCTGGAGGGCAATGCCGGCGACTGCGCACGGCTGGGAGCGGGACCCGGCGAGCCGCACGGGTGGTCGGAGGCGCTGTGCCGGGCGGTGGCGGCGGGGGACCCGGCGCGGTGCGACGAGATTGCGGTGCCGCACCGCCGGCCGATCTGCCGCGGCCTCTCCCGCGCGCTGCTCGACGCGGCCGGTCGCCCGTCGCCCCCCGACGGGCCGCTCGAGGCGATGTACCGTCGCTGGTCGCTGGGAGGCGACGTTTCTCCCGAGTGCCTGGCCGAGCCGCTGGCAGTGCTGGCATTGCACCCGCAGGTGCAGGCGGCATTCGCGACCGAGACCGCCGCGCTGGTTCCTTCCCCCTAGGCCGCTTCCTCCTTGTCAGACGCGCCGGTTGCTTCTACCCTGGCCGCCGGCGGAGGTTCGATGTCGTGATACGAAACACGGCGACCTGGATGGTGCTGTCGTCGGCGGTGGTTGTCGGCCTCGGCTGTCCGGATTCCGGCAGCCGCGAAGACGCGCGGGACGACGCCACGGGAGAGGTCGAGGTTGCGGTCGACGCGGACGCGTCGCCCGATGCCTCGCCGGAGGCCGACGTCGTCGAGGAGGCGGACGGGGAAGGGGAGGCGGGCGGAGATGCGCCTCAGGACGAAGGGGAGGCGGAGGACGACGCGGAGGCGGAGGCGTGGCTCGTGCCCCCGGCGGCGGTCTGCACCCCGTCGGCGGACCCGTGCGCCGCGACGCCGGTGCCGGGCGTCTGGGCCTCGTACCGGAAGGATTTCTACTATCCGTCCTCCCGCTACGCGGAGGACGGCGCGGCGCCGGTCGATGGCGGGCGGTTCCACGTCGCGGCGGTGTCGGCCGTGACGGGGGAGGTGACCGACGTGCGGATCAACGGGCGGCCCGCGGACGAGTTGCTCGGGGAGCCGACGCTGGAGTGGTGGCACGTGTGGCCGGAGCGGGTGACGGCGGGCGAGCCGGTCTGGCTCGCGTTCCACTCGCGGGACCCCGCCTGGGACGCCCCGGGGGCGACGGGCACGTTCGAGATCGCGACGACGGCGGGGGTGGCGGCGGCGGGGACGTTCTCCGCAGCCGCGACGCCGGTGCCGCTGACCTACGTGACGACGGACGAAGAGTACGGAACGCTGCTGATCCATCTTCGGAACGCCGATGTCGTTCCGCACGCGCTGGCCCGGCTGCTGGTGAACGGGCGCGACGTGACGGACGCCGCCTGCATCCCGCAGGAGACGCTGGCGCCGGGCGCGGCCGCTCTGTGGACGGTGCCGCTGTGCGTCGCCGCGGAGCCGGGGGCGGCGTGGACGGTGGTGGCGGAGTTCGCGGACGCTCCCGCGGCGGTGGGAGTGGGCCGGGTGGTGCGGCCGTTCTTCCCGTTCGAGAGCTGGCCGAACACGGACGAGTGTCCGTTCCCGACGGTGAACGACGAGTACTACCGGCGGCACCAGGCGGCGGGGCTGGACACGACGTTCTTCTACGTCGGCGGGGGATCCGCGTGCGGCGGATACGACCCGCTGCGCATCGTGAACGAGGTGGCGCCGGCGACACCGGAGTTCCACGTGCTGCTGGCGGACGACTTCCTGCGCCTGCCCGATCCGGAGCGCGCGCTGACGGACACCTCGCGGGTGGCCGGGTTCATGACGGGAGACGAGTCGGACGGAGAGGTGTACGGCGACGACGGGGTGCCGAACCCCTCGCGCAAGGCGGCCGAGGCGCGGCGGTTGTGGCGCATGTACCCCGAGGTGCCGGTGTACAACGGGGCGAAGACGAACAAGAACGTCGGCTCGTTCGCCGGGATGTGCGACATCCAGGGGATCGATTTCTACGTCGCAGCCTGCGCGCCGCACATCACACGCTGGGGCACGCACCCCCCGATCCGGGGCGCCTACGACTACCTGGTCAACGCACGCAACAACCACATGCCGCTGCCGACCTGGATGTACGCGCAGGGGCTGCACCAGGGCTGGAACAAGACGGCGCTGATCGGCGGCGCCACGATCCACGTCCAGCCCGACCGGCAGGAGATCCTGGTGCAGGCGTTGAGCGTCGTGGCGGCGGGCGGCAAGGGGCTGATGTGGTTCCAGGTCAATCAGGAGGAGGCCGAGTACCGTCCGGCGCGCTGGGCGGCGATCGCCGAGGCGAACTGGCTGTTGCGCGGCGTGCGGCCGTTCCTGCGCGAAGGCGACATCACCGGGCTGGCGCGCGCCGACGCGACGCCGGAAGAGTGGGCCGACGACCCGGCGATCGTCGACCTCGTGCGGGCGCGGCGGGCGCTGGTGGTGCCGATCGTGAACATCACCGTGGCCGCCGCGCCCACCGACGTGTCCTGCGGCGCGTCGTTCCTCTCCGAAGCGACGGTGCCGCACTGGGTGCTGGCGGACGCGGCCCCCGACGTGGTGCTGGACATCCCGGACGACTTCGGCGTCGTCGATCTGTTCGAGGTGGCGGTGGAGGGAGACGTGTTCGACCCGGCCTCGCGCGTCGCCCGGGACGTCGATTTCCCGGTGCGGGTCGCGGGTCGCTCGGTGACGCTGGAGGGGGTCGCGTTGTCGAACGCACGGCCGGTGCGGCTGATCGTGCTGGCGGCGGATGAGGCGGTGCGCGGCGAGGTGCTCGCACGGTTGCGCCCGTGATTCCCCGCGTCCGCATCCACCGGCCGCACGCACGGTGGCGCGTTCGCCGGTTTCCGTACTAGACTGCGACTCGGATGGGTCGCCTGTCCGAGCAGGCGGCTCCAGGAAGGGGAGGAGGGGACCATGGCGAACCACGAGCGAAACGGCGGCGCGGCCTCCGCGACCGGCGGTTCGGAGCGCACTCCGAGAACGCATTCGGCGGGGATCGTCCGGGCACTGGTGGTCGCGGCCGCGGCCGCGGCCGCGTCGGCCGCCGGCTGCTACGACTCCGACCCCGGTGACGATGTCGCCGATGTCGCCGCCGACGACTCCGCGGACGTCCGCCCCGAGGTCGTCGATACCTACGCCGCGCCGATGTACGGCGTGCCCTGAGCGCGGGTGACGTGCCCGGCGGCAGGTCGTGGAAAGGAGGACGGGAGCATGGCGAACCACGAGCGGGACGGCGGCACGGTCGGCACGACCTCGGCGGATGGCGGTTCGGCGCGCCCCCCGAAAACGCGTTCGGCGGGGATCGTCCGGGCGTTGGTGGCCGCCGCGGTGGCGGCGGCGGCCCCGGCGGCGGGATGCTACGAGTCCGACCCCGGCGACGACGTCGCCGACTCGGCCGACGCCCGCGACTCGGCCGACGCCCGCGACGTCCCGGTCGGGGAGGTCTACGGCATGCCGGATGGCGCGAGCGACATGGCGACGGTCTACAGCGTTCCACCGTACGGCGCTCCGGAGTACGCGGCGCCCGACTACGGCATGCCCTGAGTCCGCGGCGATGGGACGTCGACCCATGCGCGCGGTCCCCCGTCTCGTCACCGCGATCTCCGTCCTGGTGGGGTTGGCCGCCGGCTGCGGCGACGAGTTGGGGGACGACTTCCTGCCCGATGCGATGATCGATGTCGTTCAGGAAGCCGGAGACGTGCCGGACGATCGGGCCGAGCTTCCGGACGTCGGTCCGGACGCGGATGCGGATGCGGATGCGGATGCGGATGCGGACGCGGATGCGGACGCGGACGCGGATGCGGATGCGGACGCCGACGCCGACGTACCGATGACGACCTGCGAGTTGTGGCGGTCGGAGTATCCGGCGCGGGCGACGCGGGTGTGGACGGCGGGGGCCGACGCCTGCGCCCCGGGAACGCTCGACCCCACCGCCCTCGAAGACGGCCTGCGGCGGACGAACCTCTACCGCCGCCTGGTGGGACTGCCGCCGATCGGGAACAACGCGGAGTTCACGCGCAAGGCGCAGCTCTGTGCGGTGCTGCAACGGGCGATGGGGACGCTGAACCACACGCCGCCGTCGAGCGCTCCGTGCTACACGGCGGACGGGGCCGAAGCGGCGGGGTCGAGCAATCTGGCGCTGGGGGTCGTCGATCTGGCAGAGGCGGTCGATCTGTACCTGGCGGACGACGGGGTCGCATCGCTGGGGCATCGGCGCTGGCTGTTGCATCCGCCCTACACGCAGGGCGGGTTCGGGTTCGCGGACGGCTACGCGTGCCAGTGGGTGTTCGGCTGGGGCGTGGACCCGCGGATCGACCCGGTCGCGCTGCCGCCGGAGGGGGAGTTCCCGCTCCAGGCGCTGCCGTCGGTCTGGTCGCTCGGGTCGAGCGCCGGGGGGTTCACGGGGGCGACGGTGACGGTGACGCGGGTGGCGGACGGCGCGGCCCTGACGCTGGATGAGGTCTGGGTGCCGCCGGCGGGGTACGGGTTGGAGACGATCGCGTGGCGGGTGCGGGGCGCGCCGGCCGCCGGGGAGTACCGGATCCAGGTGACCGGACGGGCGCGGACTTGGGACTACACGACGAACCTCGTGGACTGCCGGTGAGGGACGCATGGTGTTGGATCTGCTGAAACGCTGGTTCGGCGGGGGGAAGGAACTGGTTTCGTACGACGAGCTGCGACCGGGCAAGGCGGTGTTGCGCGGGACGGTGAAGGCCGGCGACGAGCAGGTCCGTTCGCCGCTGAAGGGATTGAGTTGCGTGGCCTTCTACTATCGGGCCTGGTACAAGGCGCAGGCGCGGGGCAAGTGGGTCGAGCGGGTGGTGAAGGACGCGGAGGTGTATGCGCCGTCGTTCGTGCTGGCGTTGGAGGGGGGCGAGGTTCGGGTGCAGTCGCCGCGGAGCGCGCCGTTCGATCCGCAGGAGCACCGGCAGCTCATGGCGCGGGGTTTTGCCGGGTTCCAGGCCACCGAGCAGGTGATCCGGCCGGGGACGAAGGTGAAGTTGACAGGGAACGTGCATCGGGACGGCGAGAAGTGGGTTCTGCGCCTGCGGCGGATCGATCTCATTCCGGAGGAGGAACAGGCGGCGGGGCCGTACAAGCGGCCGGAGCGGCGGCGGCGCCGGAGGCGTTGAGCGCGGCGGCGGGCGGGGCGGGTCCGAAAGCGGGCGGCTCTCCGTTTCAGCCGTCGAAGGTTCGGGCGTCCCGCGCGTCCCGGGAGGCGCACCCCGGGACGGTCCGCGCGCATGGCGCGGCCAGGGGCCGCCAACCAGCGCGACCCCCTGGGCCGCGCGTCGAGAGTCGAGAGTCAGGGGTCCAGAGTTTCGTCGCATGCCGCGACGAATTCGGAAGGGAGTAGATCAGCGTCCGGGCGGCGCGGCCGCTGAACGCGCGTAGGGGTTGCCCCGGGGTGCCGGGGCGGAATATCCTGCATTGCGCTTCCCTGCCGCTTCCGATGTCCGGTGCGGCCCGGGAGGGATACGGATGGGTCGTGGTGTTGCCGAGCGACGTGGACGGATCGCCCGCGCGGGTGCGGCGGTGCTGTGCGCCCTGTGCGGGGTGGGCACGGGCGGTTGGCTGGAGTGCAGCGGGACGCGGGGCGCGGACGAGCCGGAGTTGTCGTATGCCGAGTCCGGGGCGGAGAACTACGCCAAGGGGATGGAGGCGCTGGAGGACGGCAACTCGGTCGAGGCGCAGAAGTACTTCGAGCAGGTGATGCGGCGGTTTCCGTACACGCGCGAGGCGGTGCTCTCGCGGTTGCGGCTGGCCGACTGCGACTTCCTCGCCGAGAACTTCCGGGCGGCGGCCACGGGATATCAGACCTTCATCGAGCGGTATCCGGCGGACGAGCAGGTGCCGTACGCGATGTTCCGCCGCGGGCTGTCGTTCTTCCGGTTGATCCCGTCCGACTGGTTCGTCTTCCCCGCCTCGTATACGCGGGACCGCGCGCCGACGCGCGACGCGCTGCGCGAGCTGCGCAACTTCGTCGATCGTTTCCCGGACAGCGAGTACGTGCCCGAGGCGCGGGAGCGCATCCGCGACTGCCTGGCGGAACTGGCGCGGGGTGAGCTGTCGGTCGCCGAGTTCTACCTCAACCGGGATCAGGCGGTGGCTGCGGCGATGCGGGCGCGCACGGTGCTCCGCGAGTACGGTGACTCGGGGCTGGCGCCCGAGGCGCTGCTACTGCTCGGCCGCATCGCGCTCGAGGCCGGCCAGCGCGAGGCGGCGCAGGGCTACTTCGCGCTGGTGGCGGCCCGGTACCCGGATTCCGAGGAGACCCGGCGGGCCCTGCGCTATCTCCGCTTCCTCGAGGGGCGCGGCGAGGCGCCCTAGGATCGGTGCACGATGGACGACCAGCAGCGGAACCTGTTGACGAAGGCGCGCGAACACTACAAGCGCAAGGAGTTCGACCGCGCCCGGGCGCTTCTCGAACGGATCCTCGAGGCGGGGGGGGTGACGTACGCCGACGTCCACAACATGCTCGGCGTGATCCACCACGACGCCGGCGATCTGGCGCGGGCGCAGGAACAGTTCGAGGCCGCGCTGCGGATCAACCCGAACTACACCGAGGCGATCCTGAACCTGACGGTGACGTACAACGAGATCGGGCGCTACGAGGACGCCCGCCGCCTGATGGAGCACCTCGGGTCGCGCAAGGGCCAGGAAGGCCCCGACTCGCTCGAGCCGTACGCCCGCGGCAAGATCGCCAACCTGCACGCCGAGGTCTCGCAGGCCTACTACGACGTCGGGCTGCTCGATGCGGCGATCGTCGAGATGACGAAGGCGATCGACCTGTGCGGGGACTTCGTCGACCTCCGCGTGCGCCTCGGCAACATGCTCACCGAGGCGCAGAGGACGGCCGAGGCGCTCGTGCAGTACGAGCATGCGGTACGGGTCCGGCCCGACTATCTCCAGGCCCGCATCCAGCTCGGCATCGCCTACATCAAGTCCGGGCGGAAGCAGGACGCGATCGCCCAGTGGCAGGCGGTGCTCGAGAAGGATCCCAACAACCGTTCGGCCAAGATGTATCTGCGGCTGGCCGGCGTGGTGCCGCCCGGCCCGGCGCCGACCGGCGTCCTGCCCGTGCTCACGCGGATGCCGGTCGAGCCGGAGCCGATGCCGGCACCGGCGCCCGCCTCCGTGCCGCCGTCCGAGGTTCCGGGCGACGGACAACCGCCTCCTTCGGGCGACGACAAGAAGAAATAGGCGCCGGCGGCGCGGCGGCCTCCTCGGGGTTCGGGGATCGGGCGGATTCCCGCGGTGCGAGGCCCGGTCGCGACCGGACCGGCGGAACCGAGGCCGTCCTGCGGGCCGCCCGCGTGCTACGGTCCTGCGGGCCGCCCGCGGGGTCGCGCTACGGTGTCGGCGGCTCGGCGACGTAGGGGCAGAGCGCCATCGGGGTGCCGGAGTCGAGCGCGAGGAACGGGGCGAGGCCGGCGGCGGCAGCGTCGAGGCGGGCGGCGCGGAGCAGCCAGGCGAGGGGCGAGTCTCGTTCAGGTTCGGGGGCGGCTTCGGCGGCGGCCGTCGTCTCGCCGGCGAGGGCGCCGAGCAGCAGGCCGAGGAGGCCGCCCGGGCCGGGCTCGGCGTCGAACGCGGGCGCGGTCGCGTCCAGGTCGGCCAGCTCGCGGGCGCGGGCGATCGCGTCGCCGAGGCCGCCCAGCCGGTCGGCGAGGCCGATCTCGACGGCGCGGCGGCCGCTCCAGATCCGTCCCTGGCCGACCGCATCGACCTGTTCGCGCGTCAGCTTCCCCGCGCGTCCCTCGACGACGCAGTCGAGGAACCGGCCGTAGTAGAACTGAATCTTCTCCTCGAGTGCGGCGCGCTCGTCGTCGGTGTAGGGCTGGAACCAGCTGTCGATCGTGGCGCGGGCGCCGCGGCCCTCCTCGTAGGCATTGACGCCGAGGCCGAGGAGGAAGTCGCCGACGTCGGCCTTGCCGTAGAAGATGCCGATCGAGCCGGTGAGGGTCGCGGGGAGGACGAAGATCTCATGGGCGGCCGCGGCGACGTAGTAGCCCCCGGAGGCGCCGACGGGTCCAATCGCGGCGACCACCGGCTTGCGCTCGCGCAGCCGCATCACCGCGCGCCAGATGTTGTCCGAGGCGACGGCGGAGCCGCCGCCGGAATCGATGCGCAGGACGACGGCCGCAGCCCGGTCGTCCTTGCGGAGCCGCTCGAGGAGTTCGACCACGGTCCGGTCGCCGATCAGCCGCAGGCCGAGCGGCGGGAAGGAGAGGCTCTTGCCGTCGACGAGCGAGCCATCGATCCGGACGACGGCCACGCCCGGCCGGCGCCCCCAGGCGCTCCAGGCGTCGCCGGGCGGCGGGTCGTCCAGGCGGACCTCCTCCACGGACGCGTCCACCGCCGCCTCGAACCGTTCCCGTGCCTGGTCGAGGTACGCCACCTCGTCGGCGAGCCCGGACTCGGTCAGTTCGGTCGGGGTGAACGGGCCGCGGTCGATCAGCGCGGCGGCGTCCTCCGGGGCGGGGAGGCCGAGGTCGGTGGCGACGTCGGCGGTGAGGGAGCCGTAGACGTCGTCGAGGTAGGCGTCGAGGGCCTCCTCGTGTTCGGCCGACGGCGCCTCCTCGGTGAACGACTCCGGGGCCGACTTGTAGGCGCCGACGCGGACGATCTCGACGCGCACGCCGAGCCGGTCGAGGAGGCGGCGGAAGAAGGTGAGGCGTGTGCGGATGCCGGTGAGACGCGCGCCGCCGCCGGGCGCGACGAGGGTTCGATCGGCGGCGGTGCAGAGGTAGGCCGCGGCGCCGGCCGCGTCGTCGTAGTGACACCAGACCGGCTTGCCCGCCGCCTCGAGCGCGGCGAGGACGCGGCGGACCTCCTGGACGTCACCGGTCGAGCCGGACCAGCCGTCGAGCACGAGCAGGACGCCGGCGATGTCGTCGTCGCGCGCGAGCGCTTCGGACCAGCGCACGAGCTGCACCCAGTCGCCCTCGGACAGGCCGCCCGTCCAGCGGAACGCGGCGATGCGGTCCGGCCGATCGACCGCGGGCCGGTCGCTCCCGGAGAGGCGGGCGACGACGTCCAGCGCGTCCACCGGACCGCCGCCTTCGAAGACGCCGAGGCCGGCGCCGAGCGTCGCGTACGGGAAGGCGACCTCGACGGCGGTGCCGACCTGCCATTCGGCGAAACAGGCGCCGTCGCCGCATCCGTCGACCCGCGCGTCGAAACGGCCCCGCACGGTGAAACCCTCGACGGGGCGCACGGCGACGCCGGCGCCGGTCCACATCCGGCCGCTGACCTCGCCGGCGCGGAACGAGGCGCCGATCGTGAGCCGGTCGTCGCCGAACGGCCGGACCGACACGTCCGCCAGATAGCGGCGCTCGTAGGCCCACAGCGACTCGCGGCTGGTGCCCGAGCGCGGCTCGAAAAGGTCGGCGGCGGCGAACGAGACGCCGAGATGGCGCCAGGGCCGGAACGCGATGCCGGCGTCGAGGGTGTTCCAGCCGTCGAGGTACGGGTCGTCGTCGGCGAGGTAGCCGCGGTACAGCAGGCCGACCGAAACCGGGGCGAAGTGCAGCGCGCAGCCGAGGGTGAACAGGCCCCACATCCGGTCGCCGGCGTCGTGGTCGTCGAAGTCGAACGCGTCGGCCGGATAGCCGACGCCGAAGCCGGCGGCGAGAGCGAGCGGTCCCAGGACGGGGACGGCGGCGAGCAGCGTGTCGCCCTGCTGGCCGGCGCCGGCGCGGGTGTCGCCGAACTGCTGGCGGTGCAGGTAGGTCACCTGCCAGGTCGGCGCGTCCGCCAGCAGGGCGGGGTTCCACAGGACGCTCTCGGCGCCCTGGTACTCGCCTTCCACCGGTGCCGGCGGGGCCGGCGCACGCAGCTCGGTCTGCGCGGCGGCCGCGCACGGCACCGCGAGGGAGCCCAGCACGAACAACCATCCTCGACGTCGCATGCGCCGGACGTTACCGCATTCGGCCGAGGCCCGGAAGGGCGCCGAGGCGGTTGGCGTTGGCGGCGGCCGAGGCGGTTTGCCGCGGCACGGGGCGCCTGCTACGGTCCGGGGGCGTGCGTCGCGCGCTGTCGGTCGTCGTCTTGGCGCTGCCGGTCGTCCTCGGCTTCGGCTGTCGCGGTTCGCGTCGCGCACCGCCGCCGGCCGAGGCCGGCGGGGCCGTCGCCGCGCCGCCGGCCGGCGGCCGCGTCGTCGTCCTGGCGCTCGACGGGTTCGACCTGGCGGCGGTGGAGCGTTGGGTGGCGGACGGTCGGCTGCCCAACCTGGCGCGGCTGCGCGAGGCGTACGGGTTCTCGTCGTTGCGGACGACGGAGCCGCCGAGTTGCGAGGCGGCGTGGACGGCCCTGATCACGGGGTTGCCGCCGGCCGACTCCGGCGTCGTCGGACCCTGGCGGCTCGACCCCGCCTCGTACGAGGTGCGGCCAGGGACGGTGGAGGTCGACACGGCGGCGGCACCGCCCCGGGTGACGACGCGTCGTTCGGGGACGGCGTTCTGGACGGTGCTGGCGCAGGCAGGGCGCCGGGTGCGGGTGTTGTGGGCGCCGTACGAGGTGCCGCCGGAGCGGGCGCCGGGGGCGGAGGTGCTGGCCGGGGCCGGCGTGCCGGACCTCGCCGGTGGTTTCGGCCGCGGCACCCTGCTCGGCGCGGCCTTCCCCGAGGGGGTGGCGGAGACGCCGGCGGCCGGCCGGGTGCGCCTGCTGCCGTCGGCGACCGGTTGGTCGGCGTCGCTGCCGGGGCCGCCGTGGCCGGGCGCGCGCGGGCGGCTCGAACTCCCGGTCGACGTGCGGCGGGGGGCCGACCCGGCGCGGCTCGTGGTGGCGGTGCCGGGCTACGAGACCGAGCTGCCGCCGGGATACTGGAGCGCCCGAATGCCGGTGACGTTCCGCGGCGGCGACGTCGTGGTGGAGGGTCTCGCGCGGTTCCTGGTGCTCGATGCGGGCGATCTGCCGTTGATTCTCGCCGCGCCCCTGGAGGTGTCGCCGTCGGCGCCGTGGTTCCCGTTGTCCGAGCCGCCCGGCTGGGCGGGGGAGTTGGCATCTCGCTACGGACGTCTGCCGGCCGCCGGAGTGCCCGGGGACCTGGGGGCGCTGGCCGCCGGCCTGCAGGCGGAGGAGTCGTACCTCGCCGACCTGGCGGACGACTTCGCGGCGCGGTCGGCGGTGCTGCTGGGCGAACTCGACCGCGGCGGCTTCGACCTGCTGGTGGCGTTCGTGCCGACGATCGAGCGCGTTGCGTTGGGGTTGCAGCGGCTGTCGGATCCCGAACATCCGCTGTGGGACGAGGCGCGGTCGATGGCGCCCGCGCCGGGGTTCGGCAACGTGCGGCTGCACGACGCGGTGCTTGCGGCGTACGCGTTCATGGACGACCTGATCGGGCGCGTTGCGGCGCGGCTCGGTCCCGACGACGTGCTGCTCGTGTTGTCCGACCACGGCCTGCGGCCGTTCCGCCGCGCCGTGCACCTCAACGCCTGGCTCGTCGAGGAGGGGCAACTCGTCCTGCGGTCGGTCGACCCGTTCGTCACCGCGACGGCGCCGGCCGGGCGGCCGCGGGGATTGGCGGAGGTCGACTGGTCGCGGTCGCAGGCCTGGGCCGCGGGCGGGCCGTTCGTGCAGCTCAACCTCGAGGGGCGCGAGCGCGAGGGGGCGGTGGAGCCGGAGGAGCGGCAGGCGCAGGTGCTGCGGCGCATCGAGGACAAGCTGTTGGCGTGGCGGGACGACGCGGCGGGCGGGGCGCGCGTGGTGGCGCGGGTGCTGATGCGCGGGCGGGAGCTGCGGGGCCGGCGGGAGGACGCGCTGCCCGACCTGATCGTGGTGTTCGCCGAGCCGTACGCGGTCAGCGCGGAGACGGTCGCCGGCTTGGTGCCCGACCGGCCGATCGAACCGAACCGGACGGTGATCGGGGCCGATCATGCGTCGGGGGACGCGCGGGCCTTGCGAGGCTTCTTCCTGTCGACGCGTCCGCTGGTGCAGGGCGACCCGTCGATCGACGACGTCGGCGCCACGATCCTGGGGTTCTTCGGCGTCCGCGCCGAGCAGGGTCGCGGCCGCGACCTGTGGCGGCCGTAGGGTCGCCCGGCCGCGGTCGCTCACCCGCTCCTCCGCGGTCCCTCTGGCGAACGGTCACGTCCGCCGGGCTGTCCGAGGTGCGTCGGCCCGTTGCTCCGGCGCGGAGGTTGCCCTAGACTGGCGACCGCCGCGGGTTCCCGGTCCGCGGACAAGGAGGTTCGAGGTGTCGCGCATCGCCCGCACCTGCACGAGCCTGCTCCTGGCCGGCGCGCTCGCCGGCTGCATGGAAGGCAAGGACCCGAAGCTCAAGGAGCCGATCTCCGAGAACTTCGACTCCGGCCGCCTCAACCTCGAAATGTGGCGCCCGACGCTCGACGTGTACGAGGTCCGCGACGGGGCGCTGTTCGTCGAGGGCGCGAAGAACCACCCAATGTGGCTCAAGCGCCGCATTCCGTGCAACGTGAAGATCGATTTCGTCGCCTGGTCGGACTCGCCGGAGGGCGACATCAAGGTCGAGGTGTTCGGCGACGGCAAGTCGAGCGCCGACGAGGAGGGGGGGTACGTCGGCACCGGCTACGTGCTGATCTTCGGCGGCTGGCGCAACACCGTGAACACGATCGCCCGGCGCGACGAGCACGAGGGCCGGATGATCGAAGAGAACGAGACGCGGGTCGAGAAGGGGCGCCGGTACCGCTGGTCGATCCGCGCCCGCGACGGCGCGATCGATTGGTACCTCGACGGACGCCTGTTCCTGCACGTCGAGGACCAGGACCCGTTGTGCGGACCCGGCAACGAGCACTTCGCGTTCAGCAACTGGGGGACGCCCGTGCACTTCGACGACCTGTCGATCGTTCCGCTCTGAGGCCGCCCGATGGACGCGCGGGAGTTCGGCGCCCAGGTCGAGGACCTGGAGAAGAAAGTCGAACGGCTGCGTGCGCTGTACGAACAGTACTTCATGGGGATCGAACGCACCGAGCCCGGGGTGCTGCGGCACGACGTCGAACGGCAGTTCCGGGCCCTGCGGCGCGAGCGTTGCCCGAACACGGCCCAGCGGTTCCGCTTCCAGACGTTGATCCAGCGCTACACGACCCTCTCCGCGTACTGGCAGCGCACCTGCCGCGCGATCGAGGAGGGCACGTATCAGCCCCACATCCTGCGCGCCCAGCGGCGCATCGCCCGGGAGGCCGCCGAGGCGGCGGCCGCGGGGGGCCGTCCGCCGGCCGGCATCCACGATCTCACCGACGCCGTCGAACTGGACCTCGAACCCGACGCCGCGACGTCGGCTCCTCCTCCGGCGGCGGCCTCCATTCCGCCCCCGCTCCCCGGCGCGAAACGAGCCCGCAGCCTCGAGGAGTTGAAACGTCTCCTCGAGGTTGTGGGCAGCGAGCCTCCTCCCCCCGAACCTCCGTCGGGCGCGACGGACGGTCCGCCGGCCGCGCCGCCGGCAGAACCGCCGCCGACCCCGCCGCCCGGCCGGGCGACGACGGGGCCGGCCGACCCTTCGAAGGTTCCCTCGGCGAGCCGGTCGCCGCGGCCGGTCCGATCCATGCCGCCGTCGGAGGGTCGGCCGATGGCTCCGCCGCTGGTCGGTCCGGCCGTGTCGCCGGAGGTTCGACCGGCGATTCCGCCGCCACAGCGGCCGATCCTGCCGGCCGGCGGCGGCACCGCGGCTGCATCCGGGCCGTCGCGGGCCGCCGGTTCGCCGTCGTCGAAACCGGCTGTCTCCGCGGGCCGGCCCGCGGAGGCCGGAGCGCCTTCCTCGGCCGCCGCCTCGTCTCCGGCGACTCCCGCCGCTCCACGCCCGGGGGGCGGTGTCGTCTCCGAGGAGAAGGTTCGCGCGATCCACGCCGCGTTCGCCGCCGCCGCCAAGGGTGCGCCGGCACCGTCGCCCGCCGCGATTCGCAAGTCGCTCGAGCGGGAGTTCGAGCGGTTGTCGCAGAAGCATCCCGGACGGCGGGTCGATTTCCGCGTCGACCTCAAGGATGGGAAGCCGGTGATCAAGTCGTTCGTGACGTAGACAGGCTTTGCGGGCAGAGACGACGGGCGCGAGGGCGTCGCCGGAACAGCGACCGGTTCGTTCCCTCTGCAGCAAGACGCCCGGAGGGCGCCGGCCGGCGGCGGACCGAGGTCGGTTTTCTTGGGGATCCCTGGGGGACATGATAGGGACCGTGGCGAAATGCCCCGGTGGCGCATCGCGCCCGGGATGCGGCGAACCGAGGCGGGCGGGAGGTGGACCCATGGAAGGTGGACGGTTCGTTTCCGTGTCGTGGGGGGCGCTCGTGGTCGGACTCCTGGCGTGGCCGGCGACCGGCCAGGCGCAGTCCGAGCAATCGACGGCGCCGGGCGGACTGCTGGATCGTCTGGCGGGCTTGACGGAGTCCGACGCGCTGTCGATCGGCGGTCTCGGCTACTTCCGCTACTTCTACCAGCTCGACGGTCCCGAGGACGAGGAGGGGACGAACAGCTTCGAGCTGTGGCGGATGTACCTGACGGTCAAGGCGAAGATGACCGAGTGGCTCTCGATGCGGCTGACGGTGGACGCGGGTCCGGAGTCGGAGGCGACGGCGACGACGGGGCCGGCGCAATGGACGGCGGACCCGCCGCCGGAGGGGTACGACCACACGCACGACGTGTCGGTGTCAGGCGACCGCTCCTACGGGGTGTTCGTCAAGTACGCCTACTTCGACGTGGCCTTGCCGCTCGACCTGGGGCTGCGGGCCGGCGTGATCCCGACCGTCTGGACCGGGATGCTCGACGACTTCTGGGGTTTCCGTTTCGTGGCGGCGGAGGTGACGGACGAGGAGAAACTGCAGCGGAGCGCCGACATCGGCGCGTCGCTGCGCTGGAAGATGCCGCTGCGGCTCGGCAACGTCGAGGTCACGTTCCTCAACGGCACGGGTTTCAAGCAGGCGCTGGACGGCGACACGGACAAGACGATGGCCGCCCGGCTCACGCTGACGCCGTTCGCCCCCTGCTGCGAGGTCCTCGCGCCGCTCGAATTCGGCGTGTTGGCGTCGGTGCCGTTGGCGCAGGAGGAGGGGTCGGGCGCGCCGCGCAACGTGTTCGCGGCCTTCGTCGGCTACCGGCACGACTGGTTCCGGGTCGGCTACCAGTTCTTCTACCAGGACGATCGGAGCGGCGCGACGGACCGAGAGGGGATGGGGCACGCCGCGTATCTGCGTTTCGAGACCCCCTGGGGCGTGGGGTTGCTCGGGCGGTTCCACTTCTGGGATTCCGACCGCGACAGCGACGACAACCAGCACACGATGAAGCTGCTGGCCGGCGCGTTCTACTCGCCGGTCCGTTTTCTGACCGTCGCCGTCACCGACGCGATCGTCTGGACCGCGGACGACACCGAGGCCGACGACCCGCCCACGGAAAACACGCTGCTGGTCAGTTCGGAGTTCCGTTTCTGACGACGGCTACCGCCCGACGACCACCTTGGCCTGCTCGGTTTCCGCCGCCTCCTCGCCCCAGATCAGGTTGCGGGCGACGACGAAATCGACCACGGTCCAGATCAGCATCACGGCGGCGAAGACGAAGGCGCCCCAGAAGGCGGGGCTCCACGCCCGGTCGTCGTGCGACAGTTGCAGGACGATCCACCCACCGGTGGCCAGGACGGCGGCCCGCAGCGGGTACACCCATCGGTACGGCAGGAACCCCTCGTGACAGCGCAGGTTGTCGACCGCGCCGGACGTGAACTCGGCGGCGAGCAGCACGATGCCGATCGGCGCGATTTCGGGCCGCTGCACGACGAGCCACGGGAGGCCGATGCCCGCGACGACCGACCACAGGATGCGTCCCAGGTCGTCCAGGCGGTGGCCGGTGCCGCGGAGCAGCACGGCGCCGGTGACGCCGAAGTAGTCCACCGCCGAGGCGATGGTGAAGGCGACGACGATCCCCCAGTAGATGTCCTGGGTCCGCGCAGGACCGGCGAACACCCGGATCAGGAACGCCAGCAGGGCCATCGATGCCGGCACCCAGACCAGGGGGCGGAACTCGCCGGTGGCGATCCGGCGCCAGACGGCGAATGCCAAGTACAGGCCCGCCAGGGTGCCGAGCAGCGGCAGCACGTGGCCGTCATCGGGCAGGCGATACACGGCGTAGACCATCGCGACGCCCCCCATCTGGACCGCCGTCTTGAGCTTGGCCAGGATGCTCGTCTTGACGTGCCGGCCCCGCAGGCTCATCGCGCTGCGCAGCGAGGTGATCACGAAGTCGCGGAAGACCATCAGGGCGACGACGGCGGGGTGGGCCAGATCGAGGGCGAGGCACAGCACGAGGGCGGCGGCCATGAAGACCTTGTCAGCGACGGGGTCGAGGAGCGCGCCGAGCACGGAGCCGCCCCAGCGGCGGGCCATCCAGCCGTCGAGCATGTCGGTGAGGCCGATGGCGGCGAGCAACACGATCGCCCACCAGTGCCAGGACACTGGCGCGTACAGCACGATCGCGCACGGCACGGGGAGCAGGGCGATACGCAGGATCGTGACGTGGTTGGCCGTGACGGGCGGCCCGGTCCAGCGCGACATCGGCGGCATCCTGCGGGTGGGGTCTCCGGATGTCAAGCAAGGTCGGGGAGTTCCGCCCGGAACGCGCCGCACCCAAGAAACGACGGCGCCCCGGCGTCTCCAAGACGGCGGCGGGAGTCGGGAGCGGGCGCGAGCGCCGCCGGGTCGATCGGGTCGGTTGCGGGGGGTTGATCGGTCGGGAGGGCTGGCGGTAATATGTGCCACCCTGTGTGTCCGCGGCGGGCCGCCGGCCCCCGCACCAACAGGAAAGAAGACTGCCCATGAAGATCACCTGTCCCAGCTGTTCGGCCCGCTACTCGATCGATGACGCCAAGGTGAAGGGCAAGGCGTTCAAGTTCACCTGCAAGAAATGCGGGCAGACGCACGTCTATCGGGGCACCGGCGACGGGACGGCGGCAGCGGTTGCCGGCGGCGGCTCGGCGGCGCCCGCAACCGGAGCGGCCTCGCCGGCGGCCGGCGGCGGCTACGAGGAGGAGGCCGTCTGGTACGTGGCGGTCGGCGAGGAGCAGCAGGGGCCCTACACGACGCAGCAGATCCGCGAATACGCGCAGGCCGACCAGCTCGATCCCGAGTCCTACTTGTGGAAGGAAGGGATGGAGGACTGGCTGCCGGTCCAGCAGATCCCGGAGTTCGCCGACCTGACCCTCGGCGGAGGAGAACCGGCTCCGGCCGCGGCCGCCGCACCGCCGGCCGACTCGCCGTTCGGCGGCATGCCGGACGACGTGACGGTTGCCTCGCCGTTCGCGGCGGCGGCGCCGCCGCCGGGCGACGCGGGCGACCTCTTCTCGTTCGGCGCCGGCCCGCGGGCAGCGGCGAAGCCCGAGTCGAGCCCGTTCGATGCCTTCGGAGCGGGCGGCGGGTCCGCGGCGGTGGCCTCGCGCGGCGGCGCCGACGTGTTCGCCGCGGCCCAGCAGTCGCCGTTCGACCAGACCGAGGACCGGGAGCAGGACGTGATGATGGGTGCGGCGGCCGCCGCACCCTCCCCCCGCGTCGATGCCTCGCGGATGATCGGCCAGCGCAACGAGAACTCCGTCCTCTTCTCCCTCTCCTCGCTCCAGGCGCTGGCGGGCGGCCGCAGTGGCGGCGGCGGGGCCGCCGCCGCTGCGCCGAAGGCCGGTTTCGCCAGCGGCGAGGGCTCCGGCCTCATCGATATCCGCGCGATGGCCGGCTCCGCCGCCAAGCGCGAGGAGAAGCCCGACGACCTGTTCGCCCTCGGGGGCGGCGGCGCCATCGGCGCCCCCGTCGCCGTCCCGATTCTGACTCGGCCGATCCGCCACGACGACGACTCCCGGAAGCCGATGTACATCCTGATCGGCGTGATCGGCGCGTTCGCGATCGCGATCGTCGTGCTGCTCATCTTCCTGCTCAAGGGCGGGGACAAGGAGAAGGAAGTCATCGTCAAGGAGGTGCCCGCGGTCGCCGGCGCCGACGGCGGCACGATCGTCGCGGCCACCACCGGTGGGCCGGAGGCGGACGCCGGGGCGAAGGAGGAACCCGACGCCGCCGCGGCGAAGGCAGACGAGGACAAGGGCGCCGGCGGCGATGCCGGCGAGGCCGGGGGCGACGGCGATCCCAACGCCAAGGCCGCCGACGGCGGGGACGGGACCGGCGGCGAGGACGACGAGCGGCCGGGCAGTTCGGGGAGCGGTCGTCGCCGTGATGCCGGTCGCAATCCATCGAGCGGCGGGTCGTCCGGCACGGGGCCGGTGCCGGCGGCCGCCGCGAGCTCCGGCCGCGACGCCGGCTCCTCGGGCCAGACCCGCGATGCGGGACGGCTCGCCGGCGACCTGAGCGCCATCGGGCTTGCCCCGACGACGCGGCGCGACGCCGGCAGCGGCAGCTCCTCCTCCGGCTCGTCCGGCGCCAGCGGCAGCCTCCCCGCCACGCCGGACCGCGACGCGGTCAAGGCCAAGTTCGAGAGCGTGCGCGGGGCGGTGCGCGCGTGCACGGGCGGCCAGGCCGGCACCGCCCAGGCGCAGACCACGATCCAGGGATCCACGGGCCGGGTCACCCGCGTCAACGTCACCGGCGACTTCACCGGTCCCGCGGCGACCTGCATCACCAACGCGATCCGCGGCCTGACCTTCCCGCAGTTCGGCAACCCCACGCTGACCGTCAACTATTCGTACCGCTTCTGAGCCGCCGGCCGCCCTCTCGAACCTCTGCCCGCCCACCCGACGACCGCCGGCCGTCCGCGCGACGGCCCGTTCGCCCCTCGCCTCCCGTCCGGGCGGCGCGAAGCAGCCGTCCCCGCGGCGCCCGCTCCACCCGGCGGGTCACTCGCGGATCAGCACCGGGGTTCCCGGCTGCAGGGGGCTGGACATCGCGCCGTGCCACCCCTCCGGCACGCGCGGTTCGGACCATTCGAAAATCCACTGGGCATCGATCGGACTCATGTTCACGCAGCCGTGGCTCTTGGTCATGCCGAAGCGGTTGTGCCAGAACGCGCCGTGGATCGCGAAGTTGTCCGAGAAGAACATCGTCCACGGGACGTCCTCGATCGAGTACGCCCCGTCGGCTTCGGTGATGCCGTCCATCGTCGCCGAGACGTGCTTGCTCAGGATCGCGTACGATCCCGCCGGCGTCTCGAACCCCTCCTTGCCCGTCGAGACGAGCGCCGCGAAGACCGGCCGCCGGCCCTGGTAGGCGACGAGCAGCTGGTCGGAGAGATCGATCTGGATCCACTTCCCGTCCGGAGGCACGCCCGGCGGCGGATCCTGCTCCTCCGCCACGCCGAAGTTGTGCGCCCGGACGTACTGCCCGTCCGTCGTGACCCAGTACTCGACGGCTCCGACCTTCTCCTTGTCCCGGAGGAAACGGTGCGACTGGCGCGCGATGCGTCCGCTCTCCACGAGCGCCCGGCCGGCACCCCGGATGTAGGTCGTGGGGCGCCCGCGGCCGACGAAACCGATCGGCAGCGGCATGTCCGGCTCGATGATCAGCCCGTGGTACGTCGGCCCCTCCACGTCGCTCACGTACTGGGCCGGCACATACCATCCGCGGATCGTGCGGTAGAACCGTTCGCCGGCGGCCGAGGTGCTGCGGTCGATCGAGATGAAGAAGTCCTTCTCCAGCCACTGCGCCACCAGGCCGCCGACCCGGTCGAGGTCCGAGGTCGGCGTGCCCGGCGGCGGGCCGGCCAGGGTGTAGACGATCTCGGCGGCACCCGCGTCGGGCGGCGCTGCGGTCCCGGCGTCCGCGGGTTGCGGCGCGACGCCCGCGTCCGGGCCCGGGGCGGGCGCCGGCTCGGTCCCCTCGGGCAGCTCCGCCTCCGGCATGTGCTCGAACTCCCCCTCCTGCGCCACGACGGGCTTGCGGGTC
>JAAZOP010000371.1 GCA_012797735.1 Myxococcales bacterium | reverse complement strand
GGGGACCCCGGCGTGTTCGCGCCCGTCCCCCGCGGGAGTCCGGAACGGTCCGGTTCCGGCCGGCCGAGCGCGGCGAAGATCGGGGGTTGCCGCGCGGCGAATCCGTGCTATGACGCGAGGGCGTTCGTGGGTCCAAGGGCCGGGTGAGGCGGGGCGACGCGACGCGCCGGCGCCCGGCGGCGCGCCGGGCCCGGGCGAGAGCCGCGCGGCGGCGCGCCGGGTTCCGCTCCGGTGGACGCGGCGAACGGAAGGAGCGAGGACGATGCAGCGAAATCTGTCGGGGAGCCGATCGTTCTGGGCCGTGTGGCTGGCGGTGGCGCTCTCGTGGCCGGCCGGGGCGTCGGCCCAGGCCGAGATCACCGGAACGTACATCGATTACCTCGGGGTCGGGGCCAACGGGATCCTGATCAACGACGCCGACCACAGCATGCGGTACCGCGAGACGGTCGGCGGGGCCTACTCGTGCGACGTGTTCTTCCTGGGCCAGCCGGTGCACCAGTTCACCGTGGAGGCGACCGGCACGGCCAGGTTCCGGGCGACCAACCAGCACACGGGGACGGAGATCCCGACCACGGCCGGTCCGACGGTCGTCGGGCGGTCGATCGTCTGGTCGGGCGAGTACGAGGACGGCGCGGACGCGGTGACGGTGGACCTGCGCTACTCCTACGAGACCGACGATCGGCACGTGCTCGTGACGGCGCGGCTGACGAACTCCGGTACCGTGCCGCTCACCGACGTGTATTTCATGATGAACGGCGATCCCGACCAGGGGCAGTGCGTCTCCCGTGACTACCGCACCTACAACGACGTCGTGCGACAGCCACCGGCCGACGCGGCGGCGCTGGCGACGGCGCGCGTGAACACGCCCGGCCCGTTCACCCTCGCGGTGGGCGCGGTCGACAGCCGGGCCCGCGGCCACTTCAACCCCACGGGGTTGCCCAACGAGGACGCCTCGGGCACCTGGGCCGCCCCGCGGGATCCGAACGACACGTACCAGGACGTCGGGATGTCGATCGTGTTCCGCGAGCCGAGCCTGGCGGTGGGGGCGTCGGTGACGTTCCGCTTCGCCTACGTCTGGGGTTCCGACGCGGCGAGCATCCCGCCCCGGTTCGACGCGCTCGGCTGCGCGGTCTCCGCGGACGGCACCGCCTGCACGGACGGCACCGTGGACGGCCAGTGCCGCGCGGGGGCGTGCTGCACCGGCTGCTGGGACGGCACGGCCTGCGTCGCCGGCGACGCCGTCGCCGCCTGCGGGGCCGGCGGCGCGCTCTGCGCGAGCTGCGACGACCGGAACAGCTGCACGACCGACGCCTGCGGCGCCGGGGCCTGCACGCACGCGCCGGTCGCGGCCGGCACAGCCTGCGACGACGGCCAGTACTGCACCGAGGGCGAGACCTGCGACGCGTCGGGCGCCTGCGCCGGCGGGACGCCGCGCGTCTGCGACGACGGCCTGGCCTGCACGACGGATTCGTGCGACGAGGCCGCCGACGCCTGTGCCGCGACGATCGAGGCCGGCTTCTGCGCGGTGGACGGCGCGTGCCTCGCCGACGGTGCCGCCAACCCCGCCAACGCCTGCCAGCTCTGCGACGCCGGCACGTCGCCCACCGCCTGGGTCCCGGCCCCGGCCGGGACGGCCTGCGAGGACGGGCTGTTCTGCACGGACGGCGACGTCTGCGACGCCGCCGGCGCCTGCACGGCCGGCCCGGCGCGGGTCTGCGACGATACGCTGGCCTGCACCGCGGACGCCTGCGACGAGGACCTCGACGCCTGCGCGGTGACGGTGGATGCCGGCTACTGCGCGGTGGACGGCGCCTGCGTGACCGAAGGCGCCGCGCACCCCACGGATCCCTGTCTCGGTTGCGTCCCCGCGACCTCCGCCACCGCCTGGTCCTACCAGCCGGGTCCGACGTGCGACAGCGACGACGACTCGGTGGTCGACCTCGACGAAAGCCCCGGCGGCGTCCCGCGCGACACCGACGCCGACACGACGCCGGACTACCTCGACCCGGACGACGACGGCGACGGCATCCCGACGCGCACGGAGCGCGAGGACGTGGCCGAGCTGGGCGGCGACCCGGACGACGACGGCGTCCCGGCGTACCTCGACACCGACAGCGACGGCGACGGCGCCCTCGACCAGGTGGAAGGCACCGGCGACGGCGACGGCGACGGCGTCCCGAACTACCTCGATCCCGACACCGCCACCGGCGACCGGGACGGCGACACCGTCCCGGATGACGTCGAATGCCGGCCGGGCACCACGCCATGCCCCGACACGGACCGCGACGGGACGCCGGACATCGAGGACCCGGACGACGACGGCGACGGCGTGCCGACGCGCGACGAACGGCCGGGCGGGGTCGACGTCGACACCGACGGCGACGGCCGGCCCGATTACCTCGACCCGGACGACGACGGCGACGGCATCCCGACGCGGGTCGAGCGCGAGGACGTGGCCGAGTTGGGCGGCGACCCGGACGACGACGGCGTCCCGGCGTACCTCGACACCGACAGCGACGGCGACGGCGCCCTCGACGAAGTGGAGGGGCGCGACGACACGGACGGCGACGGCGCGCCGGACTACCTCGACCCCGACACCGTGATCACGGACCGCGACGGCGACACGGTGCCCGACCACATCGAGTGCCCGCCGGGCACCGAGCCGTGTCGCGACACCGACGGCGACACGACGCCGGACATCGACGACCCGGACGACGACGGCGACGGCATCCCGACGCGCACGGAGCGCGGGGACGTGGCCGAGCTGGGCGGCGACCCGGACGACGACGGCATCCCGGCGTACCTCGATCTCGACTCGGACGGCGACGGCCGGCCCGACGCCGAGGAGGGGACGGACGATGCGGACGGCGACGGCATTCCGAACTACCTCGACCCCGACGGCGGCGAGCCGCCGACCGGCGGCGGGATGTCGGGCGGCGCCGGCTGCGGCTGCCGCGCCGGCGGCGGCGCCGAAGG
>JAAZOP010000370.1 GCA_012797735.1 Myxococcales bacterium | reverse complement strand
TCGCCGCGCCCGCGGCGGCCGGCGTCCGGCCCCGGTGCGAGGTCGAGGCGACGGTGCGGCCCGAGGAGGCGGCGGTCGAGGGCGAGGCGCGGCTGGTGCCGGGCGACGGCGCGTGTCCCGCGGACGGCCCTTGCCGCCTTCTCGTGCGCCTCTATCCTCGGCGCTTCGCGCGCGAACCGGAGGGCTGCAACGAGCGGACGGCGTGGTGGTACTACCCGTCCGGCTTCGACGCGGGAGGGATCGATCTGACCTCGTGCCGGACCGCATCCGGCGCCGAGTGCGTTCCCGAGCCGTCCGGGAACCCGGAGGCGGTCTGGGTCGAGATCCCCGCCGGAGAGGCGCCCGAGGTGCGGCTGGGTTTCCGGGTGCGGGTGCCCGAACGGTTCGGGGCGTTCGGCCTGGTGGACGACGTGTTGGTTCTCGGAGGGGGCTGGCATCCGCTGCTGGCCGCGCGGGCCGCCGGCGGTGCGCCCGACCCGGACGCGCCGCTCGAACGAACCGACTACGTGCTGCGGGTGACGTTCGCGCCGGGATGGGAGGCGATCGTGGACGGCGAGGGGCCGTGGACCTGCCCGGCGGAGGCGCGCGAGGGTTGTCGCGTCGAGCGGGCGTCGGTGGCGTCCGAGCCGCCGTCGCTCGTCGCGGCGCCGCGGTGGCACGAGCGTTCGGTCGAGGCGGCGGGCGTGCGCGTGCGGCTGCTGTCGCCGGAGCCCTTCCGGGACCCGTCCACCTACGCGATCCGGGCCGGCCGGGGCCTGGACCCCGGAGCGGTGCCCGACCTGTGGTCGGTGGATCGCTCCGGCTGGATGCTGCGGCGGGTCGCGGCGGCCCTGGCGGCGCTGGACGAGGAGGGTCTGTTGCCGCCGCCCGAGCGGCGCGCGGCCGAGGTGACGCTGGTCGAGACGCCCCTGCGGCTCGAACTGACGCTCGGCGTCTCGGGCGCGGTGCTCGTCTCCGATCGGGCCTACGAACTGTTCCCGATCGAGCCGTTCTTCCGGTTCCAGGACGCCGACGTGCAGCGCGCCGTCCTGGCCGAACTGCAGCGGCGGGCGCTCGCGGAACTGCCGCAGGCCGAAGCGCGCTGGACGGCGGAAGCGGTCGCGGCGGGCGCCGTGGAACGGCTGGACGAACGGGAAGGGGCGGCCGGTCGTCGGGCCCAGGACTGGCTCCAGTACGGGGCGTTCCTGCCCGTGATCGACCAGATGCTCTACGCCCCGACGATGCAGTTCCGCGACCTGTACTACGGCGGCGTCGAGGAGTCGGACGCGTCGCGCGACGAGCTCTGGCGGTGGGGAACGTCCCTGCCCCGCGGCCGTCGCCTGTGGGCCAAGCTGCGGGATCGCTACGGCGCCGGCCGGGCGATCGAGGCGGTGCGCGTGGTGGCGGCCCGCGGGATCCCGCTCGCCGCCGCCCTCGAGTCCCTGGGCCTCGACGCGACCGGCTTCCCCGAAAACTGGCTCGGGGACTACCCCTCCCTGAACCTGCGCCTCGGGGCCTGGTCGAGCGAGCCGCTGGAGGGAGGCGGTTGGCGGGTGCGCGTGCGGGTGCATTGCGACGGGGCGTGCGAGGCGGGGGAGCACGTCGTCGTCCGGGTGCGCCTCGACGACGATTCCGTGCGCGAGCTGACCTGGGACACGCGGGAGCCGGAAAGGGGGCTGGCGTTCGACGCCGCCGCGCCGGCGGCGGAGGTCGAGATCGATCCGGATGGTCGCGTCCGGCAGGACCCCGCGCGGACCGACAACCACCCGCGGGCCGACGACGTCTCCGACCTTCCCTGGCGTCCGCCCGTGTTCGAGAAGATCAAGCTCAGCCTCGACCTGACGACGATCGAGAACTCGGAGATCGACCTCGACTTCGTGATGCGCCGTCGCTACGACCTGCACCAGTTCTTCGGCGGGCGGCTGGTGCGCGACCTGTGGGGCGTCGGCGGAAGCGTCTCGTACGTGTACGGCTTCGGGCCGCCGCGCGACCTCAATCGCCCCACCTGGTCCGCGTCGGGCTACATGCTCGTGTTCCATCACTTCGACGGCCCCGGGGCGGCGGGCTCGGCGGCGTGCGCGAACCCCGCGCCGGACGGGAGCTGTCCGGGCGAGGAGCGGGTCACGACGATGGAGCTGGGCGGGTTCGTCGGTCACGACGACCGCTGGTTCGACCTCAACCCCGCCGGCGGTTGGTACGCCGGACTGCGGGTGGCCGGCGCCTTCCCGCTCGACCGGTCGTTCGACGACCCGGCGGGCGCGCCGCCGTGGTTCGTGGGCGGCGCGGGGCGCGCCTTCTACCTCTGGTCCCCCGCCCAGCACCACACCTTCGCGCTGTTCGGCGGCTTCGGCATCCTCTACGGCGAGCCGACCCGCGGCCAGCTCGAGTCGCTGGGCAACCGCTACCAGCTGCCCGCCCTCGAGCCCGACGAGGCCCTCGGACTGGCCAAGCTGTACGCCGGCGTCGAGTACCGGCACGTCTTCACCTGGGACCTCGACGTCAACCTGTTCCACGTCGCCTGGCTGCGCGGGATCCAGGGCGTGCTGTTCGGCGGCTTCGGCACGGCGAGCGAGCGGGCGTCGCTGGGCGGGCTGTTCGAGCCCGAGCGCATCTTCCTCGACGCCGGCTACGGCCTGCGGCTGTTCCTCGACTACGCCGGCGTCCAGACCGGCATCATCGCGCTCGACGCCGCCGTCCCGTTCGGCGTCCTCGACGGCGAGTTCGGCGTTCTCGGGACGGTGCGCGGCGACCCCTCCGACGAGACGACCTGGCGGCGGCGTCCCAGGCTGTTCGGACTGCCGATGCGGGTGCACCTGACGTTCAACCAGACCTTCTGAGGCGGCGTCCCGGCGTTCCCGGCTTTCTTGGTCCGGCCCCGCCGGCTCTGGTAGATTGGACGGCGGAGGGCGCGCGGACGGAGGGCGCGCGGACGATGGACGCCGAGTCGCTGACGCCGAAGCTCGCCGTGGCGTATCCCGCCGGCACGGTGCTGTTCCGGGAGGGCGATCCCGGCGCCGAGATGTTCCTGATCGTCGCCGGCACCGTCCGGGTGACCAAGCGGTCCGCCTCGGGAGAGCGGACGCTGGCGGTGCTCGGTCCCGGCGAGTTCTTCGGCGAGATGGCGATCCTGACCGGCGAGGCGCGTTCGGCCACGGCGACGGTCGAAGAGGACGCGCGGCTGGTGCCGATCGATGCCGGGATGCTGGAGCATCTGGTCGCGCGCAGCCCGGAGATCTCCGTGCGCCTCCTCAAGCGGCTGGCCTTCCGGCTCAAGGCGACGAACGACCTGTCGGCGATCCTCCTGCATCGGGACGCGCGCGTGCGCGTCGTGCGCGGACTGGCGCTGCTCGTCGAGACGCAGGGGGAGGAGCGCGGTCCGGATGAGGTCTACGTCGCCGTGACGCCCGAGGACCTCGGCACGCAGCTCGGCCTCGCGCCCGAGGAGGTCGCGACGGTGCTGGCGCGTCTCGAGCGCGGCGGCCTGGTCGCGCCGGCGGGCGACGGGTCGGGCTACCTGGTGCGGGACCTCGAACGGCTGCGGGAGTTCGTCGACTTCCTGACGGACCGCGAGGCGTCGGGCGAACTGGAAACCTGAGCCGGGGGGGACGGACGATGCGGGTGGAGGTGTTGGGGGCGAGCGGCGGGGAGACGCCGGGCGACCCGATGACGTCGTTCCGCCTCGGCGACCGCCTGGCGCTCGACGCCGGCGGCCTCACCCGCTCCGTCCCGCTCGAAGTCCAGCTCGCCCTCGAAGGAGTGCTCGTCTCCCACGCCCATCTCGACCATGTCCGCGACCTTGCCGTGCTGGCGGACACGCGCACGCAGCGCGGCGCGCGCCCGCTGGCCGTCTACGGGCTGCCCTCGACGCAGCGCGTGCTGCGCCATCACCTGTTCAACGGCGAGTTGTGGCCGGACTTCACGCGGATCCCGTCGGCGCGCCGCCCGGCGGTGCGGCTGGTCGAGATCCGCCCGGGACGTCCGTTCCGCGCCGGCGGGCTGACCGTCACCGCGGTGCCGGTCCATCACACGCCGGACACGGTGGGCTTCGTCGTGGCCGGCCGGGGCGGGGTGGTGGTGTTTTCCGGCGACACAGGCCCCACCGACGCGCTGTGGGTCGCCGCCCGCAAGCTCGGGCGGCGCCTCAAGGCGGTGTTCGTCGAGTGCTCCTTCCCGCGCCGGCTGGCCTGGCTGGCCGACCTGTCGGGGCACCTCTCGCCGGACACGCTGGCCGGCGAACTGCGGAAGCTCGGCCCCGCGTTGGGCCGGATCCCGATCTTCCTGTACCACATGAAGCCGGGTTTCGCGGCCGAGATCGAAGCCGAGGTCCACGATCTGCTGGACGGCGTCGTGCTCGCCCGCGACGGCATGGTCTTTCGGACGTCGTGACGTACGCCGAGCTGATCCGCGACCTGTGGGCGCGCGGGCACGCGCAGGGAGCGCGCCTGGGCCTGGAGCGCGTCGAGGCGGCGCACGCGCGGCTCGGCCGTCCGGCCGGCGCCTTCCCCGCCGTGCACGTGGCCGGCACCAACGGCAAGGGTTCGGTGGCCCACATCGCCGCCCGCCTGCTCGCGGCCCACGGCCTGCGCGTCGGCCTCACCACCTCTCCCCATCTCCATCGGCTCGCCGAACGGATGCTGGTGGACGGCGCGGAGCCGCCCGCGGAGGAACTGGCCCGGGTCGCCACGGACCTCGCCGCGTGCCTCGGCGGCTGGCCGCCGCCCGCGCTCACGTTCTTCGAGTCGGTGACCCTGCTGGCGTTCGAGCTGTTCCGGCGTCGCGCGGTCGATGTCGCGGTCGTCGAGGTCTGCCTCGGCGGTCGTCTCGACGCCACCCGGCTCTGCCGTCCCGTCGTCTCGGTGATCACATCGATCGGTCTCGACCACACCGAACTGCTCGGCGCCACGACCGCCGCGATCGCGGCGGAGAAGGCGGGCATCCTCGTCGCCGGCGTGCCGGTGCTGCTGGGTCCGGTCGATCCCGACGCGCGGCGCGTGGTGGCGGCGCGCGCCGCCGATCTGGGCTGCCGGCTGTGCGCCTGGAACCCGGAAAGCGGCCGTCTCGAGCCGGCGGAAGCGGCCGGCCGGGACCGCCGGGATTGCGCCGCGGCGGCGGCGCCG
>JAAZOP010000369.1 GCA_012797735.1 Myxococcales bacterium | reverse complement strand
CGCCAGGGCGGCCGGCAGCACGGCGATTCCCAGGAAGACCCATTCGCGGGCAGGTCGTTCGCGCACGGCGCGATTGTGGCCCCGAAGCGGCTGTCAGTCCACCGTCTCGAACTCCAGGCGGTGTTCCACCGTCGCGCCTTGCCGGAGCATCGCCGAGACGCCGCAGAAACGGGTCTGCGACAATTCGATCGCCCGTTCGACCTTCGGCCGGTCTTCCGCCCGCGCGCGGATGCGGTACGTCACGCGGACGGTCTTGAACACCCTCGGGTGCGCCGTCGTCTCGTCCGCCTCGGCTTCCACCACCAGCCCGGAGAACGGCACCCGCTGCTTCTCCAGGATGGCCGCCACGTCCATGCCGGTGCAGCCGGCCAGGCCGTAGAGCACGAGCTGTTTCGGGGCCGGCGCCACGCCGCGGCCGCCCACGTCGGTCTTGGCGTCCATCACGACGCGGCCGTCGCCCTCGCCCGAGGCGAAACGCAAGCCGCCCTGGTACTCGGTCCGTGCCTTCACCATGCACCTCCCATCCTTCCGGTGCGACAAGGTAAGGCCGAGGGCGGCCGCCGGCAAGCGACGGGAGCGATTCTCCCGGCGCGCGAGCTACTTGTCCGGCGCAGGGTCGGTCACGGGTGCTCGCGAGCCATGCTGCACCGTGCGGAACGGCCACCGGCGAGCGGGTTGCCGCGAGAGGCGGTTTCCCCTTGAACGGGCGCGTCGTGGGGGGCAAGCTGGGTTCGCGAGCCGGCGATGCCGTATCCCGACGACCGCCACCTCGAACATCTGCCCTCCGGGGTGGGCCGGGCCGCGACCGAGTGCGGGGACGCGGTGGAGATCCGGTTGTGGACCTCCGGCGACCGCATCCGGCGGGTCGAATTCGAGATCCACGGCTGCCAGAACACGCTGGCGGCGGCCGCCGCGGCGGCGGATCTGGCCCGGCAGCGCACGCTGGTCGAGGCGCTCGCCGTGGATGCGGCAGCGGTGCAGGCGGCGGCCGTCGGCCTGGCGCCGGGCCGGGAGCATGTGGCCGAACTGGCGGTGGCGGCTTTGCGGGCCGCGGCCCGCGAGGCGCTGGCGCACCGGCACGAGCCGTGGCGGCGCCTGTACCGTCCGGACCGCGGTTGAGCCGAAGACCGGTCGCGTGCGGTCCGATCCCATCTTCTGCCTCCCGGCAGGCCCGTTTCACCTGACGAGCGCGCTCGGCCGACTTATGCAGATCGGTGCCGGTCGAGGCGGGTCGCCCGGTGGAGCGAGGGGCGGCCGAGCCGTTCGGAGCGGGGGGGCCGGCTGGAAAGGAGGGCAGGACGATGAAGTGGAGTTGGAGTCTCGGCAGGGTTGCGGGCATCGAGGTGCGGGTCCACGCGACGTTCCTGCTGCTCTTGGGGCTGATCGCGTGGATGAGCTGGGCGGCGGGCGGCACGGTGCAGGCCGCGGCCGGCGGCGTGCTCTTCCTGGCGGCGGTGTTCGGGTCGGTGCTGGCGCACGAGTTCGGCCACGCGCTGGCGGCGCGGCGCTACGGGATCACGACGCGGGACATCACGCTGCTGCCGATCGGCGGCGTGGCGCGGCTGGAGCGGATGCCGGAGCGGCCGCTGCAGGAGCTGTGGGTGGCGGTGGCGGGACCGCTGGTCAATGTCGGAATCGCCGCCGCGTTGGGTCTCGGGTTGCACCTGGCGGGGGTCGCTTCCGGCGGGTTGTGGCAAGGCGGTTTCGTCGAGCGGTTGGCGTGGGCGAATCTGTGGCTCGTGGGGTTCAACCTGATTCCCGCCTTCCCGATGGACGGTGGGCGGGTGCTGCGGGCGCTGCTCGCGCTGCGGATGGATCGGGTGCGTGCGACGCAACTGGCCGCGCGGGTGGGGCGAGCCGCGGCGGTGCTCTTCGGCGCGGCGGGGCTGTTCGTCAGCCCGATGCTGATGGTGATCGCCGTCTTCGTCTGGTTCGGCGCGACCCAGGAGGCGGCGCAGGTGGAGGCGCAGTCGGCGCTGCAGGGGGTCCGGGTAGGGCACGCGATGACCACGGACGTGAGGGCGGTGCACCCGTTCGATCGCCTGGGATCGGTCGCCGAGCTGTGGTTGTCCGGCGCGCAGCGCGATTTCCCGGTGGTGGTCCATGGTCGCCTCGTCGGGCTGCTCGACCGGGCCGCGCTGCTCGACGGCTTGCGCGAACGGGGTCCGGCGGGATTCGTGGCGGACGCGATGACGCGGGATGTGCCGGCGGTGGCGCCGGACGAGCCGCTGGAGGCGGCGTTGGCGCGGCTGGCGTCGGACGGGCATCCGGTGTTGCCGGTGGTGCACGCGGGCCGTCTCGTCGGACTGCTGGCGGCCGACCGGGTGGGCGACGCCCTGCAACTGCAGGAGGCGCTGCGTGCGGCCGCCGCCGCCCCGCCGGCACGGCGGTTCGCGGCGGTCTCCGAGCCGTGGACGGAGCCGGTGCGACCGTGACGGGCGTCCAGGCGACGAAATCCCGATCCGCGCCGGGCGCGGGAGCTTCCCTCCCTCCGGTTTCCGCGCCCGGCGCTTCCGGCGCGGGAACGGCTACTTGGAGAAGGTGAAATCGGCGGGAAGGTCCTTCTCCGCGGTTTCCGCCGGAACGAACGCCAGATCGGTGATCGTGTAGGTCGGCTTCTTGGTGCGGAAGATCGGGCGGACCTTCATGCCGATCTTGGGCTCCTGCTTGCCGAGCAGGTAACTCATCAGGATCGTCGCCACGCCGTCGAACTCGACGTTGACGAAGCGGATCGGCTTCTCCAGGGTATTGAATGCGCCGGAACGTTCGCAAACCATGAAGCTGTAGACGCGGGCCGTCTTGTTGGCCAGATCGGTGACATCGATCTCGGTGTTGCGTTCCAGGCAGTCGGGGCAGTGGATGCGGTAGGGGAGGAAGATCGAGCCGAAGCCGTCCTTGCAGTTCTTGTTGTCGCAGCGGGTGGCGAGCAGTCGTCCCCTGGTGATTGCCTGGAAGAACGGGGCCTCGCCGCCCAGCGAGTGGTGATGGACGATGCGGCGCGGGTTGGTGATGCCGCAGAGTTTCCCCTTCTCGTCCAGGATCGGCTGATTCGGCTCGATCGTGTGGAACTCGCCCGACAGGTTGTACTTGCCCTCGACGACCTTGACACTGTAGCCGCTCATGGGTCGCCCTCCTACTTGTCCAGCCGGGCGTCCGGCTGCATGACGATGGTGCACGTGACGTGGCTGCCGACGCCGGCGTGGCTGATCGCCAGGCCGCGCTTGGCGCCCTTGACCTGCAGATCTTCCCAGTCCTTGGGCTTTTGCTTGCCGTAGCGCTTCCAGCGCTCCGGGTCGCCGTGGATCTCGGCGTGCCGGCCGTGAATCTGGTACATCAGGTCGACCACCTGCATGATGCCGGTGGCGCCGACGGCGTGCATGCAGCCGATCAGGCCGCCGGAGAGGTTGGCCGGCAGCTTGCCCGGCTTCCCGGTCTTGGGGTTGGTGTGGTAGCAGTCGCCGCTCTCGACGTAGGTGCGGCCCCGGCCGTAGGGGCGGATGCCGATGTCCTCGTAGGTCTGCACGTCGCTGATCGTGAAGGCGTCGTGCAACTCGACGAGGTCGAGATCCTCGCAGGGATCCTTGATCCCTGTCCAGTTGTACGCGTAGTAGGCCGCCATCCGGGCCGCGAGGAACCCGGTGAAGCCCGGATAGCGCTCGCCGCCGGGGAATTCCTTGTCGAGATCCTTGTAGGTCTCCTCGGTCTCGTTCGGCAGCAGCGGGATCTCCATGTCGCGCCGGTCCGCCACGCGGAGCGTGTGGGACCCGGCGGCGCAGTAGAGGAGCAGCGGCTGCTTGCACATCTGGTAGGCGGTTTCCTTGTCGGCCAGGATCACGCACGAGGCTCCGACGCTCATCAGGCAGGCGTCCAGTGCGCGGAGGGGATAGGCCACGACCGGCGACTTGAGCACGTCCTCCACGGTGATCTTCATCCCGGCCTGGGCGAACGGGTTGTGGTACGCGTAGCCGTGGTTCTTGACCGAGATCTCGGCGAGCGTCCGCCGGAACGACTCCTCCTCGCGGCCGTAGACGTTCCAGTACTTCTGGGCCATCACCGCGTAGTACCCGGTGTAGATGTGCCCGAGCGGCGTTTCCCAGTCCTTGTCGGCGGCACAGGAGATGTAGTTGTTGCCCTCGTCCGTCGGCACCTCGTCCATCCGCTCCCAACCCATCGCCAGAGTGCAGTCGGAGTAGCCCGACGCGACGGCCTTCGCGGCCTCCCAGATCGTCGAACCGCCGGTGGCGCCGCCCGTCTTGACGCCGATGTTGCCGAGCGGGTCGAGGCCGAGGCGGTCGTGAATCACCGCCTCCCCGAGCAACTGGTCGCCGAAGTGGTCGGCGAAGTGCCCGTAGTAGCAGGTATGGATGTACTTCTTCAGCTCCGTCGCCGTCATCCCGACGTACTTCGCGGCTTCCTGGAGCGCCTCGATGCACAGCTCCTCGGTCCGCTTCTCGGGGAAGGCCCGGCGGAACTCGCTGTTGCCCCCCGTGACGAGGTAGACGTCCCGCGCGAACTTCGGGATCTTGAGTTGCCTCTTGCTGAACGTGATCATCGGCTGACCCCTTTCCTGTCGGACCGAAACTCCGCCCCTCCCGGGCGCGAGATCGGCCTGCAAACCAAAACTTCGAGCGTGGCGCGGACGCGCCCCGCGCCACGCTCTCCTTAGCGGATCTGGGAGCCGCTTCCAAGCGGAAAAAGGGGGGCGCCCAGGGTGTCGCCGAAGTCCGCATCGCCGGCCGGCGCGAGGTTTCCGGCTCCAGACTTCGGGCTCCAGGAGCGACATGGCGATCGTGATTCCGCCGGCCTGCAGCCGCGATCCCGGAGCCTGGAGCCCGTCAGGCATTGGCGGCGGCGGCTTTGGCGAGACCCTGAGGGGCGCCCGACCCGCGCCGCCGCGCGACTCGAGACCGGGCGATCGCGCCGGACGTCGCAGTCCGCCCGCCTCGGTCCGCCGGCAACGATACCAACGGCGGACGAACCGTCGGGCTCGCCGCCGATGCGCACAGGTCTCCCGGCGGGCGTCTCGCGGATCGGAACGTTCCGCCGGCGCGCCGGCATCGTCGCGCGGTCGGCGGACTACTCGAAGACGGGCGTTCCAGACGGCGGGTAGTATTCGGCCGGCGGCGGGTACCATTCCTCGGCCGGCGGTCCGTAGTAGCCCCCCTCGTAGGGCGGCGGCGCGTACAGTCCCGCCTCGTACGGCGGCGGGTAGTACTCGGCCGTCGGCCCCGGCGACAGGTGACTCGGCGGCGGGGCCGAACCGGTCCAGCCGGTCTCTTCCTCCTGGTAGTTGATCTGGCGGTGGGCCGGGCCGCAGCCGGTGTTGGCCAGGGCGATCAGCAGGGCGGCGACACGGAACTTCTCGCGGTTGATCTCCATGTTCCCTCCAGGCGCGACGCAGGGAGGAATCATGGTCTTGGCCGGACGGGAAGGCAAGAGAGTCGAGAGAGAGGCCAGGGTGTCGCCGAAGTCCGCATCGCCGGCCGGTGCGAGGCTTCAGTTGCCCACGGCCCTGACGGGCCATCCGCGAATCACGAAAACGCTGGGCGGATGTGCAGGAAACGGGCGATTTCCGGGGCAGTCGGGAGAGAGGGGGAGAGAGGGGTGCATCCCGCCAATTGTGGCAGCGCCGGTTCGGACCACCACCGGCTGTCGGGCAGCGCCCAGGATCTGCCCAACATGCTGGGACGGCCCCAGTTCGGGGGATGCACCCGGGAGAGGGGCTACGTCCACGTCCACGCCGACGCGCACGGCCACGCCCACGACCCGATCATGGGCCGCGGTCTGGCGACGGGTTCGGTCGGGAGAGGCCGGATGGGTGTTCGGGTCAGGAGCGTGGTGT
>JAAZOP010000368.1 GCA_012797735.1 Myxococcales bacterium | reverse complement strand
CAGGTCCCGGGGACGCCGGCCCGGGCGCTACGGGCGCCGGGGCCGGGCGCAGCGTCGGGACGGCGACCGGCGCGGCGGGAACGTAGGCCGGCGTCGCGGCGGAGGGCGCGAGCGCCGCGATCAGCTCGGCGCACGCCTTCCCCATCTCGTCCGCGGTCCGGTATCGCGCCGCAGGGTCGCGCGCCATCGCCCGGAGCACGACGGCGTCGACGGGCGGGGGAATCGCCGCGTCCGGGACCCGGCGGCTGGGCGGCACGAGCGGTTCGGAGAGGTGCTTGGTGAGCACGGCGAACGGCGTCGGCGCCTCGAACGGCGGCAGGCCCGTCAGACAGCGGTACAGCACGCCGCCGATCGCATAGATGTCGGTGCGGGCATCGACCGGCTCCCCGCGGATCTGCTCGGGCGCCATGTAGAACGGCGTCCCGAGCAGCGAGCCGTCGCCGGTGGTGTCGAGCGACTGCTGGCCCTTCTCGTCGCGCACCTTCGCCAGGCCGAAATCGACCACCTTGACGAAGTCGGGATGGCCGGCGCGCGGGACGAGCAGGATGTTCTCGGGCTTGAGGTCGCGGTGGACGATGCCCATCGCGTGCGCCTCGGACAGCGAGTCGCAGACCTGGGAGGCGATCGAGAGCGCGCGGGGCCAGGCCAGCCGACCCTCGTTGCGGATCACCGAGGCGAGGTCGGAGCCGCGCAGGAGCTCCATCACGAGGTAGGTCAGGCCGCGCCAGTGGCCGTAGTCGAAGACCTGCGCCGTGTGGATGTGCATCAGCTTCGAGGCCGCCTCGGCCTCGCGCCGGAAGCGCTGGAGCACGTCCTTGCGCTGTCCGAGAGTGCCGTGGAGGATCTTGACCGCCAGCGGCTTGCCCAGCGCGACGTGCTCGCCCCGGTACACGGCGCCCATTCCGCCGCGTCCGATCAGGCCGGTCAGCCGATAGCGATCGGAGATCACCTGGCCGATCAACGGGTCCGGGAACGACTCGATGGTGTCGGTCGAAGGCGGGATCTCGGCGCCGCACAGGCCGCAGAAGCGCACCGACTGGTGGTAGACCGCGTAGCACCGGGGGCAGGTCAACGGCATCGTCGTCGCCCTAGCGCGGCACCACGAACGCCGCACGGATCGCGGGCAGCTCGGGGAACTTCTCCGACGTCGTCTTCTCGCGCCCCTGGATCTCGCCCAGGACGCGCACCCGGTCCCGCTCCGACAGCGCCTGCGCCGTCGAGACGTGCACCATCACCGCGCAGACCTCGGCGGCCGGACAGCCGGACTCGGTGTCGACGTACAGCACGAACGAGCTGACGCCCTCGCGGGTGGCGGGGACCGAGCTGATCCGGCCGAGCAGGTCGACCTTGCGGCCGCGGAAGCTGTCGGCCGCCGCGCCGAAGTCGGCGTAGCCGAGCCGTTCGGTCAACGCCGCCGCCCACTCGTCCGCCGCCCGCGCGAGTCCCGCCGCGGTCGTCCGCGTCACGGTGATCGTCGCGAGGCGGGCGACGGCGCCCGCGCGGCTCGCCCGCAACTCCAGCTTCCGCTCCGCCTCCGCCGCCAGCGGAACCTCCACGGCGAACGCGCCGTTGTCCGCCACCGTCACCGCCGCACCGTCGAGGGTCAGGGACGCACCGGGCGCGGTCTCGCCGCGGACCCAGATCGACTCGTCGGTCGTCCGCGATCCGTCCCCGGGGAAATCCACGCGCAGCGGCACGACCGGCACGCTCGCCGCCGCCGTCCCCTCCGCGACCACGCCGGCCGCGTCGCGCACCACGAACGGCACCGTCAGATCGATGCGCGAGGTCTTCTCCGAGAACACGCCTTCCCGGCCGCGCAACGCCTCGACCGGGCTGCGCCACGTCGCGCTGCCGTCCGCGGCCACGGCCACGTCGGCCCCCGCCACCTGCAACGTCCGCCCCTCCGGCGCGGCCAGCCGGAACGTCAGCACGATCGCCGGCTCCGCCGACGCCTCGTCGAGCGTGGCGCGGAAGGTGTACGGCACCGTCAGGACGTTCTCGATCCGTTGCGTCGTGCCGTCGCCGAAGGTGACGTCGAGCGGGATCTTCACGGTGCCGGGGGCGGGCTCCGCCCCAGGCTCCAGGAAGTCCGACAACGGCGCTCGCGCCCCGGGCTTGACCACCGCGTCGGGCGTTCCCGCCTTCGGACCGGCCCCCAGCCGGATCTCCCGCACCGGCCGCTCGGAGACGATCTGCCCGAACTCCAGTTCGATCGATGATCCGTCGCCCGACCAGACGAGCTTGGCCGCGATCTGCGGCGGCGCCGCCGGCGGCGTCGCCGGT
>JAAZOP010000367.1 GCA_012797735.1 Myxococcales bacterium | reverse complement strand
TGCCCCTGCCCCTCTCCCTTCCTCCCCCCTTCCCCGACCACGTGGTCGCGGCCCCGTTGAGGAGTTTCGTGCGACCGGGTCAATCGCGCTCGAGGAGGCGCACCTGCCAGGGGGGAAGGCCGACGTCGATCGGTCGGTCGGTGCGCTCCAGGCCCGACGGCGTCTCGAACAGCCGCAGGCCGGGCGCGGTGCGCTCGCGGTCGCACACCGCCAGCAGCCCCGGCGCGACCCGCGCCACACAGGCCAGCGTGAACCCGCTCCCGCGCCGGATCACCCGCGCCGGGCCCGCCGGCGGCTCCCAACGCACCAGCGCCGTCACGGCCGCCGCGTCGGAGACGAGGATCCACAACGCGCCGTCGTCGCCCTCGACGAACGACAGCACGTCGCCCCCCAGGTCCGCCTCGGACACCACCAGCCCGCGACTCGCCCAGGCCGCAAGATCGACCGCCTCGATCCCCCCGTCCAGCACCCCGAACCGGCCGGCGAGCGCCACCAGCAGCCGGCCGCCGTCGCCGGCGACCACCGGCTCGCCCCACGGGTTCATCGCCTCCAGCTCGACCGAGCGCTCGACGACATCCGTCGCCGGATCGATCACGGCCAGCGCCCCCGGCCCCGCCGGCGCGTACGCGTCGTTGCGGTCGAGCCTTCCGACCCCGACGATCACCCGACCCGCCACCGCGACCGCCCACGAGGCCTCGGGCACGCCGTCCGGGTCGGCCAGCGCCGAGAGGTCGACCTCGCCGAGCGGCGCGCCGTCGCGCGGGTCGAGCACCAGGACCCCGGGCAGCTCGAGGCGCGGCACGTAGGCCTTCTCCTCCGAGGCGAAGGCGATGTCCTGCGGGTTGGAGCCCGGCTCCGTCGAACGCTGCCAGAGGGTCCGGAAGCCGGCCGCGGCGTCGAGCGCGGTGACGTTGTCCTGCCCGAGGCGGTTGACGACGTAGACGCGCGAGCCGCGGACGCGCGCCACGGCGTCCGAGTGCGTCAGGCCGACGTGGATCGCGGCCGTCCGCGTCTCGAGGTCGACGATCGAGAACGCGCCCGTCTCGAAGTCGGTCGCCAGCACGAACAGCGTGCCCTCGGCGGCCGGGTCCCGCCGCGGCTCGTCCCCGCAACCTCCGGCGAGGCACGCCCAGATCCACCACGCCGCCGCCGCCCGCCGGCCGCCGGCCGTCCGTCCCGTCGTTCCCACGCCCACCCTCCGGCCTCCTCCCGCGCTCCCGTTCCCCGTTCCGCCTCCGCCCTTCCCGTTCCCGCTCCGCCGTTCCACGTCGCCGCTACTCCCCCGTGTCGATCGCGAACGACGCGAACACCGAGCGACCCGGCAGCGGGTAGCGGAACGCGTCGTAGACCCACTCGTCGGACAGGTTGCGCCCCTCGACGGTCACCGCGACGGTCCGATCGCCGGCGCGCAGGCGGTAGCCCAGCCCCGCGGCATGGAGCACGCGACCCGGCACGTGGCGCAGGTTGGCCCGATCGAGCGGCGTCTCCGACAGCCAGTCGATCTCGTACCACAGCTCGAGACCCCAGCGCCGCAGGGCCACCCGCCCCGACAGGTCGTGCGGGGCGCGCCCGGGGAGCCGCAGGCCGGACCAGTAGGGCGCGTCGCCCGTGTCCCGCGCGTCCTGGAAGGTGTAGGCCGCCTCCAGCTCCACCGTCTCCTCCCAGCCGGCGCGGAGCGACGCCTCCAGTCCCAGGGTGCGGGACGCGCCGATGTTCTCGGCGCGGAACACGCTCTGCGACTGCGGCACGAACACGATCAGGTCCTCCGCGAACGAGGCGAAGAACGCCGCGTCGAGCGCGACGCGGAGGCCGGTGCCGGCGTCGCGCGCGCTCCACGAGGGCCCGAGGTCGAGGTTCACGGCGGACTCGGGCCGCAGCCCCGCGTTGCCGACCACCGTCCCCCGGTCGCCGAACAGCTCCGCAAACGCCGGCGCGCGGTGGAACCACCCCACGTTCCCCCGCAGCTCGAGGTCGGGCAGCGGGGCCCACCGCGCCCCGGCCGACGGCGAGAACAGGACGTCCCAGGTCTCTCCGACCGCCGCGTCCGGACGCGCGGGGAAGTACGGGTCGCCCGAGAAATCATCGCCCCGGACGTCGGCCCGCAGGTCGGCGAGCAGCACCAGCTCGTCGTCGAGGAGCGACACCTCGTAGCCGCCGCCCAGCCGCGCCACGAAGCGTCCCTGGCGCGGGCCCTCCGCGGCCGCCGGCAGCTCGTACGACGCGCGGAAGGTCTCGTAGGAGGCCTCGAGCCGCAGGCGGACGAGGTGCGAGCCGTCGCCGGGGAAGAGCCGGAGCATCGCCCAAAAACCGCCGCCGCCGCCGAGGTCGGTCTCGAGCTGGCGGCCGACGCCGATCTCGCCGAGCGGGTCGGCGAAGCGGTCGCGGCGCACCGCGCCGAACGCGCCCAGCTCCAGCGCCGCCAGGCCGCCGGCCAGCGAAGGGGCCGCCGCGGAGAACCGCAGCCGCCCGTCGGTCCCCGACAGCCTCGCCGCCTCGGCCTGGTCGTAGTCCAGCCCCTGCAACCCCTGGTCGGCGGCGACGAGCGACAGGGCGGCGTCGAGGCGCCAGGCGTCGAGGGGCACGGCGAGGCGCGCCGAGGCGACCGTCTGCGCCGCGTCGTTGTTCCGCCGCCGCAACACCTCGTCGTCGGCGGGCTCGAGCGGCGTGCCGTGGTCCGAGAGGAACCGGTAGTCGCCGGCGCTGCGCCGGTGCGAGACGTGCAGCCGCAGGCCCACCGGAGCGTCGCCGGCGGTCCCCGCCACGCCCGACGCGGAAACCCAGGCCCGCCAGGTGTCGAACGACCCCGCGAGCAGCCCCGTCCCCAGACGCAGGCCGCCGTCCTCCGGCGCGCCGCGCGTCACCAGGTGCAGCGCCCCGCCGATCCCCGCCTCGCCGAGACCCGCCGGGGCGAACCCGCGGTAGACCTCGATCCGATCCAGCTCGCCCGCCGGCAGGTCGTCGAGGCTCACGACGCCCGAGCGGGCGTCGGCGACCGGGACCCCGTCGAGGAACACCGGCACCTGCGACGGGGCCGCGCCCCGGATCGAGATCGTCGCGAACGAGCCGAGGCCGCCGTAGCGCCGCACACGCACCCCGGCCGCGTCCTCCACGGCGTCGGCGACCGAACCGGTCCCCTCGCGCGTCGCCTCGCCATCGATCGTTTCCACGAAACGCGACGGGTTCTGCGCGGCCGCCGGCGCCGGCTCCGGCGCGGCGACGACATCGATCGGCGGCAGCTCGACGGCCTCCTCCGTCCCGTCGCCCGCCGGCTGGGCCGCGGCGGGCGCGGCGGCGACGGCCCGGACGACGGCCGCGAGGAGCACGAGCGCCCCGGGGG
>JAAZOP010000366.1 GCA_012797735.1 Myxococcales bacterium | reverse complement strand
GATTGCATCGAAGGATGGTCAGCGTGCTGGAGAAGCGATGTCCACCTGTCGCCCGGAAGGGGGGAGCACACGCCCGCCCCTGGAAGTGCGCGCCTCCGGGTCGGGGTGAACGGAGGCGTCACGGGGCACACGCCCGCGCGCCGGAGGGCGACAGGGCGGACGGGGCGTCCGGGGAGAGGCGCGAGTGGCAAGCGGCCATGCCGGGCGTGTGCTGAGGGCGGTTCGGCGTGCAAGGAGGAGCGGGCCGAATCATGGAAGGACGCACGGCACCGGCGAAGGCGTCGCAGCGAGGGCGCGAAGGGTGCCTGGGACGCGGGGCGAGGGGAGCTGGGGCCGGCGGGGTTCGGCGGGAGATGCCGGCGCCCAAGGGATGGACTGTTCGTTCGACCCCGGCATCATCGTTGGGCAGGACCGCTGCACGGAGCCGGCCGGGTGGATGCGCGCGGTGCGAGTCTTGAACGGTGACCGATCGACGACGTATGCAGGCCGCATGATGCGGGATGGAAACCGGTGGCTCGACGGAGAACGCTGGCGCAGGCTGGCGAGCAACCCGCGGAGGGTGCCCGTGGCCATCCTGGAGCGCATCAACCGCTGGTCCGGCCGGATCGAAGCGGTCCGCCGGGCGCGACGGCGGGTCATGGCGCCGCTCCTTCGAGTGCATTCCGCCTCGTACGACGCACCCGAACTGCGGGAGTGGGAACGCCGGGGGTGGATCGGCGCTGGAGAAGCGTGTCGTCTGGCTGCGGCTTCTGCACCGCGCGAGGAGTGCGGCCGCGCTGTCCTCTTCGTCGTGACCCTGGGCCCGTGGAAGGTCGGCCGTGCGGCGCTGTCCCCGATGTGGCGTCATCTGGGAATCCCCGGAATCTGGGTCGGAGGCATGGTCGTCGAACCCGCCGTTCGCGGGTCGGGCGTGGGCCGACGGCTGCTCGATGAAATCGTCCGGGTCGCCTCGCGACTGCCCGGCGTCGGCGAGATCTGGGCGAACGTCCGCGAGGACAATCAGGTCTCCCTGAGGACGTTCCGTTCCGCCGGGTTTGGTCTGGTGCCCCGTCCCGACTGGGAAGCCCGGATCGCCGAACACTACCTTCGTTGCGGCCGTCGTTCCGGGAAACGCGATCTCATCGTTTGCAGGACGATCAAGTCGGACCCGGGTCTCTCGGCGGGTCCGTTCGGGTAGAAGACCGCGGTCGTTGGAACGGTGGACGCGCGCCTGGCGGCGGGCAGGTTCGCCTGCGGCCGCATTCGCGCCGCCGCGCACTCCATCTTTCCGACCACCACGGTCGCCGTCACGGAGCGTCCTGGGCGGGTCGCTCGGGCGCATCGCGGGCGCAGGCGGCTTGCTCCTGTCCTGGGATCGCTATACCGTCGGCCCGTCTGGAGGGAAACCATGCCCGACGCCGAGAAGCCGGCCGAGAACCCGTCGAAAGGCGCGACGAGCGGGCGACACCCGTGGTACGCCGACGGAACCCCCTCCGCGGTTTACGCGATCATCAAGCGGTATCGCGAGGAGGCGACCGACGACCGCGAACCCGGGGCGCGCGCGGGACTGCTGTACGAGATCGGCCGGCTGTTCGAGGAACACCTGGGGGACGCGCGACAGGCGGAGGCCCACTACCGCGAGGCGCTCTCGGCCTTCGCGAACCACGTGCCGTCGCTGCGCGCCCTCCGCCGCCAGGCGCTCGAACGCCGCGGCTACAGCCAGGCGCTCGAGCTGCTCGACCGCGAGATCGCCGTCACGCGCGACGCCCGGTCGCTCGCCGCGCTGCGGCGCGAGCGCGCCCTGCTGCTGGAACACCACCTCGGCCGTTCCGAGGAAGCCCGCACCGAACTGGTCCAGGCCCACGCGCTCGACCCCGACGACGGCATGGCCCTGCGCGCCCTGGCGGCCGCGGCCCGCCGCGCCCGCGACTGGCCGGCGCTGCGCGACGCGCTG
>JAAZOP010000365.1 GCA_012797735.1 Myxococcales bacterium | reverse complement strand
CGACGGGCCCACCTCGAACCGGCTCGCCGACCGGATCCCGCCGCCCCCGGGATTCGCCCGCGTCCCGCTCGAGGAAGGCTCGTTCGGCGCCTGGCTGCGAAACCTGCCGCTCCAGCCGGGGCGCCCGCCGGTGCTGCTCTTCGACGGACGTCCCAAGGCGAACCAGACGGCCCACGTCGCCGTGGTCGATCTGCCGGTGGGGGACCGCGACCTGCAGCAGTGCGCCGACGCCGTGATGCGGCTGCGCGCCGAGTGGCTCTTTTCCGCCGGCCGGTGGGACGAGATCGCGTTCGACTTCACCGGCGGCGACCGGGTCGATTTCCTCCGCTGGTCGCAGGGGTGGCGGCCGAGGGTCGAGAACGGCCGGGTGGTCTGGGCGCGCGGCGGCCGGCCGGGTCGCACGCACGACGACTTGCTCGCGTACCTGACGCGGGTCTTCGTCTACGCCGGCTCGGCCTCGCTGGCCCGCGAGCTGGAGCCGATCGATGCCGCCGACCTGCGACCGGGCGACCTGTTCATCCGCGGCGGTTTTCCGGGGCACGCGGTGTTGGTCGTCGACCTGGCGCGGGACGCCGCGGGGCGCACCGCGTTCCTGCTCGCCCAGAGCTACATGCCGGCCCAGGAGATCCACGTGCTGGTCAACCCGACCGACCGGACGCTCGACCCATGGTACGACCTGGCCTTCGGGGACGAGTTGCGGACGCCGGAGTGGACCTTCCGGCGGGTGGAGGCGCGGCGGTTTCCGGCGCGTCCCGGGCCGGTCAGCCGATGATCTCGCACTGCACCTCGCGCAGCACGGCGACGTTGTTCCCCTCGAGGCATTCGTCGGCGGCGGCGTCCGGGTCGGCGACGACGTAGACGTCGGTCGGCTCCGCGGGGAGCGCGGCCTCGCAGGAGACGGCGGCGCACGCACCGGGATCCAGGGTTGCGGCGAGCGTGGCGCGGCACAGTTCGGGGCCGGTCTCGCTCTCCCGGCGGAAGGCGACGACGGTGCCGGCGCCGGCCGGGAGCAGGCCGCGGTTGCAGACGCGGGCGGCCAGGGTACCGGCGCCATCGGTGCACGGGAGCACCACGGGACCGGTGGGGCCCCAGGACGTCAGATCCGGGATGCCCAGCGCCTCCAGTTCGCCCTGGACGTTCTGGCGGAAGTTGTTCAACTCCGGGTCCCGCCAGTTGAGCGCCACGTCGCGGGTGCGGGGGATCTCGCCGCGGTTTCCGACGTGGGTCACGGCGTAGGCGTGCTGGCTCCAGACGGGGCGCGAGGCGGCCCAGCGGTCGGCGACGTCACGCAGCACCACGATCCCGTGGTGGACGGCGAAGCTCGACGACGGGAACAGCGGGTCCGTCGCGGGGCATCCGAGCGACCCGGCGTAGTCGTTGACGGCCGAGACGATCTCGGCGTGGAAGTCGCCGTCGACGTCGACGATCACCGGGTTCTCGTAGGTCGTGCCCGAGGAGCGCGCGGCGCTGTACAGGACGCGGCCGGTCGCTCCGTCGTAGATCCGCAGGAAGCACTCGTCGGCGTACACCGCCTCGGCGCTGCCGTTCGCGTCGAAGTCGAAGACCGACGACCCGGTGACGTTGGAGGAGAGGTCCTGGGAGGGCTGGGTCCAGAGGATGCCGTCGGTGCGGCCCGAGGCGCAGGTGCCGGTGCCGCCGCCGGGGACGCAGTCCAGGTCGAAGACGACGTAATTGGCGCCGCCGGCCGAGGCGAATTCGCGGCGCCCGTCGCCGTCGAAGTCCGCGATCGTCGGCAGGCCGCCGCTGCCGCCGCCGGGCAGCGCGACGGGACCGAAGACCACCGTGCCCTCGATCGTCTGGACGCGGGCGTAGCCCGACGAGATCACGACCACCTCCGCGCGATCGCCGCCCAGCGAGGCGAGCGGCCAGTCGCCCAGGTCGGCGACGGCGACCTGGCCGGCGGCGAGCGACCCCGGCGTGAAGTACGCTTCGGGCGCCAGATCGCCGACGGTCCGGTCGAAACGCAGCAACTGGTTGCCGTACACGAGCTCCATCTCCCCGTCCTCGTCGACGTCGGCGACGACCGGCACGATCCCCCTGTGGTAGGCGGGGTAGCCGTAGGTCGAGGAGAGGATGCAGCCGTCGGCGCCGTAGACGGTCGCGCCGTAGACGATCTCGTGGATGCCGTCGTCGTCGAGGTCGTGGATCGAGGGGCCGTTCCACTGGTCGCTCCCGCCGGTGGAGTCCGGCGTGCGGCCACCCGCGCCGTCGCAGGTCCCCGAGCGCCACCAGCGGGCGAAGGTCGCGGTCGCCAGGTCGTAGCGGAAGGCGACCAGACCCCCGCCGTGGGCCGCGGCGACCACCTCGGCGCGGCCATCGATGTCCAGATCGCCCAGCGCTGGGGAAGCGGGGGCCATCACGGCGTCCTCGGCCGCGGGGAAGCTCCACTGCTGCTCGCAGGTGGCGCCGTCGAGGATCCGCAGCACGCCGGGGTTGCGGTACGAGCCCGAGGTGGGGAAGGTGACGGTCACGATCGAGGGGCGCAGCGTCGCCGGGTCGGCGTCGAAGTCGAAATCCACGACGACGGGGGTGCTCATCACGTGGTAGCTCTGGGGCGCGCCGTCGCCGTCCGGCGGGGCGGTCCAGCGACACTGGACGTCGGGGACGATCGATTCGATGTCGATCGGCCGATCGCACTCCTCGTTCCGATCGTGCCCCGCGGGAACGCCGTAGGGGACGCAGGCGCCGGCCTCGCACCACGAGTCGGACCAGCAGTCGTCATCATCGGTGCATTCTCCGAGGTCGGGCAGGCACGCCCCCTCCCGGCAACGCTCGCCGCCGGCACAGCAGCTTGCGCCGCAGACGGTCTCGCCCGGCGGACAGGAGGCGGGGGCGTCGGCGTCCGCATCCGCCCCGGTGTCGCCGTTTTCCGGCCCGTCGGGGCCGTCCGCGTCCGCGTCTCCCGGTCCCTCGTCGGGGATGTCGCCGCCGCCGTCCGCGGGCCGGCAGAAGCCGCCGATGCAGATCGTGCCGTCGGGACAGTCCGCCTGGGTGGTGCACGAGGTGAGCGAGGTTCCGTCGCCTCCTCCGCAGCCGGCGGCGGCGAGGAGGGCGGCGAAGGCGACGCGCGACGAGCGGACGATGGCGACCACGGTCGGCGGCTGGCGCATGCTTTCCTCCTCGGCCCTCCCGGCGGGCACCGCTTCATTGTACGGGGGCGATCCAGGGCTGTCACGGAACACGGGACGTCTCCGCGCCGGCCGGGTGCGTCACCGCCGGCGGCGCGCGGCGAACGCCGCGAGGCCGACGATGGCAACGAGCCACGGGAGGGGCTGGGCGCCGCGGCCGGACAGGGCGCAGCCGCAGCCGCTCCCGCCATGGCCCGCGATGCCGGCGCCGTCCGTGCCGCCGTCGCCGCCGCCAT
>JAAZOP010000364.1 GCA_012797735.1 Myxococcales bacterium | reverse complement strand
GTGCTCGCCGCCGGCGACGACCCGGCGCTTCTCGACGCGCTGCGACGCATCCTCGCCCGCGCCCCCGTCCGACTCCTCCCGTCGGTCCCGCTCGCCGACGCGCTGCGCGCCTGCCGCGAGGCGAAACCCGACCTGGTCCTCATCGATCTACCCGACGGACGTCCGGCCGACGGCCTGGAGCTGTGCCGGGAGCTGCGCCGCGACCCGTGCATGCGCCATGCCCCGCTCGTGGCCCTCACCGCCCGGCCGTTGTGCGACGAACCGCCGGGGCGCCCCGGCGACGAATCCTGGCTGCCGTTCGACCTGTGCTGCCGCAAGCCGCCCGACGCGGCCGAACTGCTCCCCGCCCTGCACCGGTTGCTCGAGCCATGACCGTCCGCGGCCGGTCGGGCGACGGTTGCCGCGGCCGTTCTTCGGCTTGCCTTGCGGCGCCCTCTGCGGCAGGCTCCGGCCCGCCCGCGGGGACGCCGCGGCGTCCCGGTGCGCCGCGACGGGCGGCATCGCGGGCCGCGGGACGACAGAGGGACGATCGGCATGCACGAGGCATCGATCGCGGCGGGGATCATCGACCGGCTGCTCGAACACCCGCAGCTCGCCGGGCGGCGCATCCGCGTCGTACGGCTGAAGGTCGGCCGCCTTTCGACCGTCGTGCCCGAGAACCTCGAGTTCGTCTTCGGGGCGATCGCGGCGGGCACGCGCGTCGAGGGCGCGCGGCTCGAGATCGAGGTGGTGCCGGCCCGGGCCGTCTGCCTGGCGTGCGGCCACGCGTTCGAGATCGAGGACCCGATCTTCCTCTGCCCGGCCTGCGCGGCGGGCCGGCTGCGGCTGGAGTCCGGCCGCGAACTCTCGCTGGAGAGCGTGGAAACCGAGGACTAGGGAGGACCGATGGCGCAGGTCAAGGTGCTGGAGAAGGTGCTCGACGCCAACGACAAGATCGCCGCGGACAACCGGCGGCTGTTCCGCGAGCGCGGGATCGTGGCGGTGAACCTGATGTCGGGCCCCGGCGCCGGCAAGACGTCGCTGCTCGAGCGGGTGTTGCCGCGGCTCGCGGCCCGCGCCCCGGTCGCGGTGATCGAAGGCGACATCGCCACGACGGCCGACGCCGAGCGCATCGCGGCGGTCGGCGTCCCCGTCGTCCAGATCAACACCGACAAGCTCGGCGGCGCCTGCCACCTCGAGGCGCTCGCGATCCAGACCGCCCTGGCCGACCTGCCCGTCCAGGGCCTGCGGTGGCTGTTCGTGGAGAACGTCGGCAATCTCGTCTGCCCCGCCGAGTTCGACCTGGGCGAGACGCTGCGGGTCGGCGTGCTGTCGGTCGCCGAGGGCGAGGACAAGCCGATCAAGTACCCGCTCCTGTTCCGCCAGATCCATCTGCTGCTGCTGAACAAGGTCGATCTGCTCCCCCACCTCCGCCTCGACCTCGACCGGCTGCTCGAGAACGTCCGCCGCGTCAACGCCGAGCTGCCCGTGGTGCGCTGCTCCGCCGCGACCGGCGAAGGGCTCGACGAGTTCGTCGCGTGGCTGGAGCGGCACGCGGAAGCCTAGGCGCGACAGGGCCCGGCCGCCCCCGGGCCGTCGCCGATCCCCCGCCTCCGCCGCGCGCGGCGTCCGCCCGCCGGCTTCCGCTTGAACCCGCTGCCGCTCTGGGCTATCCCTCGCCGGTCGCGGCCGGGATATCCCGCGCCCGCCGCAGGAGGACGTGATGAAGTTCAAGGTCGCCGATCTCTCCCTCGCGCCGCAGGGTCGGCTGAAGCTGGAGTGGGCCGAGTCGCGGATGCCGGTGCTGATGCGGCTGCGGGAGCGGTTCGCCCGCGAACAGCCGCTGCGCGGCGCCCGCATCGCCGGCTGCCTGCACGTCACCAAGGAGACCGGCGTGCTCGTGCGGACCCTGCGCGCCGCCGGCGCCGAGGTGTCCTGGTCGGGATGCAACCCGCTCTCGACCCAGGACGACGTCGCCGCCTGCCTCGCCGACGAGGGCACCAGCATCTACGCCTGGCGCGGCCTGTCGGTCGAGGAGTTCTACTGGTGCATCGATCGCACGCTCGACTTCCAGCCGACCCTGACGCTCGACGACGGCGCCGACCTGATCTTCTCCGTCCACAACCGGCACCCGGAGCTGGCCCGCGGCATCCGCGGCGGCACCGAGGAGACGACGACCGGCGTGCACCGCCTGCGCGCCATGGGCAAGGCCGGCAAGCTGCTCTACCCCGTGATCGCCGTCAACGACGCCGAGACGAAGTGGGACTTCGACAACGTCTTCGGCACCGGCCAGTCCTCGATCGACGGGATCATCCGCTCCACCGCCATCCTGCTCGCCGGCAAGGTCTTCGTCGTCGCCGGCTTCGGCCACTGCGGCCGCGGCACCGCCCTGCGCGCCCGCGGCATGGGCTCCCTGGTCGTCGTCACCGAGGTCGACCCGATCCAGGCCCTCAAGGCCCGACTCGAAGGCTTCGACGTCCTGCCGATGGACGAGGCCGCGAAGATCGGCGACGTGTTCATCACCGCCACCGGCATGAAGGACGTGCTCTGCGAACGACACTTCCGCGTGATGAAGGACGGCGCCGTGATCTGCAACACCGGCCACTACGACTGCGAGATCCGCATCCCCGACCTCGAGGCGCTCGCCGAGTCGCACCGCGAGATCCGGCCGAACAACGAGGAGTACCGGATGAAGGACGGCCGGCGGATCTACCTCTTGGCCAGGGGCCGCCTCGTCAACCTCGCCGGCGCCGAGGGACACCCGTCCGAGGTGATGGACATGAGCTTCGCCAACCAGCTCCTCGCGCTCGTCCGGCTCCACCGCGAGGGCGACAAGCTCTCCAAGGACGTCCACGACCTGCCGCGCGAACAGGACCAGGAACTGGCCGCGCTCAAGCTGGAAACGCTCGGGATCCGGATCGACACCCTGACCCCGGAACAGATCGCCTATCGCTCCGACTACGCCGCTGGAACCTGATCCGCGGCCTTCCGCGATCGCCACGGGCGGCGACAAGGTCGGGTTCGCGCCATCGGGGAGCCTCGGCGCCCCGCGGAGGGGCCGCCGCCGCCGGACGACCCGCGGCCGGACCGCGGCTCGACGCCCTACGCCGCGTCGGCCGCCGGACCGAACGGATTCTCCGTGCGGAACGCGCGCTGCCGCTCCTCCCCCACCACCGACAGCATCTCCTTCTCGCCCACGAGTCCCGCGTCGAGGAGCGCCTGCATGTAGCCGTCGGCGTAGCCGGTCGCCCGCGCGATCCGCGCGTACGCCGACCCCTGGTAGCGCGCCAGGAACGCCTCGTGGAGCCGCTCGCGCAACGCCCCGACCAGCTTCTCCCGATCGATCACCATCCCCGCCTCCATGCTCCCTGGCCGCCCGCCCGCGGCGCTCATCCCTGCCTGCGACCTGTGTACGCCTCCTCTCGGGACCGGTCAAAAAACGTGGAGTCCTGCGCGGGTGAGCAGGTATCCTTCCAGTGGTACAGTTCCCCACCCCCGGGGCCGTTGCCTGACCGGATGGGCGGTCGAGTGAACATCGCGAGGCCGCGATCCGTCGACGACGCCCGGCCACTGCCCGGTTGAAGCGGAAGGACCGGGGTGCTACAGGAAGGAGGTGCCGCGCGGGCGAACCTGCCGCGCGGCGGAGAAAGGAGAGCAAGGCGATGCGCAAGGGCCTGGCGATGTCGATCGTGGTGCTGCTCGGCCTGGGGACGGCGGCTCCGGCCGACGCCTCGCTGTTCGAGATCTACATCCGGGGCGACGGCGGCTTCGAGTACCTCGACATGACCGCCCTCGACTACGCGGGGGCGCTCAATCCCGCCAACTACGACACCCTGCCTCGCGACCAGCAGGAAGTCATCGACAACATGACGAAGAACTACAAGGGCGAGGGGTGGATGGCCGGGGGGTCGGCCGGCGTCCTGCTGCTCGACTTCATCGATCTCGGTGTCGATTTCCGCCAGTCGGGGCTCTACTTCGACAGCGGCACGGAGGCCGACCTGACGCAGCTCGTGTTGCACCTCGCCTGGCACATCCTCGGCACGGAGATGATCGTCGACCCGTCGCTCTTGATGGGATTCGGCTACTCGTACCTCACGACCCCGGGCGTGACCCTCGATGCGGGGGCGACGGCCGTGCCGGGCGAGGAGGTGACGACGAACGGCTTCATCGGCCGTGCCGGCGCGGCGCTCGACATCCGCTTTCTCTCCTGGATGTCGGTCGGCGCGGCGGTCGATTTCTCGTTCCTCTACTTCGACGCGGGCGAGAACACCTCCTGGGGGTTCAACACCGACATCCTCGGCCGGATCAGCTTCCACATCTGACCGGGTGCGGCTCCGCGTCCCGCGCGACCGCGCGCGACCGCGCGCGGCCCCGCGGTGCGCGCGGTGGAGCGCGCTCTCGGCGGAGGCGCC
>JAAZOP010000363.1 GCA_012797735.1 Myxococcales bacterium | reverse complement strand
GCCCCGCTGCGCCCGCGCCCCGCAAGCGCGCCCTGCCCTCCCACCTGCTCTAGCCGCGAGCGGCGCAAGCACTCTCGAGGTCCGCCGGGACCCCGGAGCACGACCCGCGCGACCGCGAACGCCGCTACCGGATCCGTTCGAGTCGCTCCCGCAGGCGCGGGACGGCGGCCTCGAGCTGCGCGGCGAACTCGATCGCCGCGGCGGCGCGCGCCAGGTTCTGGTCGCGGCGGCTCGGCCAGCGCCCCGCGTCCCAGGCGAAGTAGACGTCCTCGAGCGCGTCGCGCAGGAACCGGGCGGCCAGCTCCCAGGCGACGAGCGCCCCGGCGCGCGGCAGTGCCGCCCGCTCGGCCGCCGACAGCCCCAAGCCTGCCGCCGACCAGCCCTCGACCAGCGCCACGACCACGTCCTCGCGAACCGCGCCGGCCCGGCCTGCGGCCCGGCGTCGGCCCACGAACGAACCGCGTCGCCGAGGTCGTAGAGCACCGGGGCGCGCGCGCAGCCGTCGAGATCGACCAGCCCGACCGCGCGGCCGTCCCCGTCGAAGACGAAATTGGAGAACTTCGGGTCGCCGTGGATCACCCGCTCGGGCAGGCCGGCGGGCAGCGCCAGGCGCTCCAGCGCGGCCAGGGCGCGATCGGACGGCCCGGCGACGGCGACGCGCCAACGGGACAGCGCCGGGTCGCCCGAGGCGCGCCGCAGGGCGTCGCGCAGCCGGGCGGCGTGGGCCGGAGGGTCGTGCAACCGGACGCCCCCGCGGAACGGCCGTGCCAAGTCGGCCGTCGCGCGGTGGAACTCCCCGAGCAGCCGGGCCGCGCGACACGCCTCGTCGGGCGCCGCGAGGCGGGCGCCGGGGCGGCCTTCGATCCAGGTAGTGCAGCGCCACACCGCGCCGTCCAGGCGCAACGCCGGACCGCCGTCCGGCGCGGGCACCAGCCGCGGCGCGGGGAAACTCCGGGCCGCCAGATGGGCCGTCACGGCGGCGTGGTCGTCGATCGTCTCGCGCCCCGCCAGGCTCGGGTGCAACGCCTGGAGCGAGAACTCCCCGGACGCGGTCCGTACGCGCCAGGTGACGTGCATCAGGCCGTGGCGCACGCGCTCCGGCGGCGCGATCGGCGCGAGGCCGAACGCCGTGGCGGCCCGTTCCGCCGCCGCGCGGTTCTCGGCGGCGCGCCCTGGCGACCCGCCGGTTTCTTCCCTCGCCCGCGCCCCGTTTCCCGGATTTCCGAAATCCCCGCACACGCCGCAACCATAGCGTGGCCGGAGAGCGCAACCAAACGCGGCCGGAGCCGCACCACCTCCGGCGAGGGCGGAAGAGGCGAAGGTCCGCGGTGCTCATGAGGGCACGCCGGCACCGCCCTGGCGCCACCTCCGGCGACGGTGGAAGAGGCGAAGGTCCGCGGTGCTCATGAGGGCACGCCGGCACCGCCCTGGCGCCACCTCCGGCGACGGTGGAAGAGGCGAAGGTCCGCCACCCGTTCCTCCCCGCGGCGCACCTCGTCGTTCATCGTGCGGGTCCTCGCGCGGGACCCCGCCGGAGGCGCTCGCCGCCGGCAGCCGGACATGAGGAGCATCCGGCGCCAGGTCGGCACCGCTCGGCCGACAGACGGCGCCGAATTCACCCACCGCGACCTTGCGGAAGAAGTCCGCCCTCCAGGACTTCCAGCGTGTCGATCGCCAGACTCGCCGAATGCGCACCGCAGGGCGCGTGAAAATGCGGGACGCCGTGCTCGTCGCCGTCCATTCGGATCGCGATCCCGGGGAACACGCTGATCGTGGGCATCGAGCCCAGGCGACGCCCGGACCCAGGCTCCGTCGACCGCCGGCCGCTCCCGCTCCTTGACGACCCGCGGCAAAGCGGGTCTGCTGCGGCGGTGGCGGCGGCGATGGCACCGCTGCGGGAGGGAGACGTCATGGGTCCCGTGCTCGCCCGGTTCGTGCTGGTCCTGTCGTGGATCGTGGCCTTGACTGCGGCCTGCAAGAAGAAGACGGAGGAGCCCGCGACGGCGACCGCGACGAGCGACGCCGAGCCGCCGGCGGGCGAGCCGGCGACAACGGGCGACGGCGCGGCGCCCGACGCGGAACCGCCGGTGGGCGAGCCGGCGACGACGGGCGACGACGCGCCCGCGCCGGCGTCCGACGCCGGCGGCGGAACGACGATCACGATCGGCGGGTCGGCCGGCGACGACGAGGCGCGACAGGCCCGCGCCTGGCTCGACGCCGGCATCGCCCTGGCCAAGCAGCGCCAGTGCGAACGGGCGATCGCCGAGGGCTTCGACAAGGTGCTCGAGTTCTTCGAACGACGCCACGATCCCGCGCGGACGAAGATCCGGTGCGGCCGGACCTCCGTCGCGGGCCTGGGCGCCGGGCTCGAGGCGGCCCTCGGCGGCGGCGACATCACGGTGCTCGGGCCCGAGTGGTGCGACGCGTTGTTCTACAAGGCCTATTGCCTGACCGAGCTCGATCGGGTGCCGGAGGCGGAGACGCTGCTCGCGCGGGCGTGCGAGATGATGCCCGGCGACCCGATGTACCTGGCCGAGCTGGGCGACACGCAGCAGCGGCAGGGGAAGTCCGAGGCGGCGCTGGCGACCTTCGAACGGGCGCTGGCGGCGGCGACCGCGCTGG